>NZ_JBHTST010000176.1:0-15118 GCF_042794995.1 Streptomyces sp. NPDC056503 | reverse complement strand
GCCCCGCGTCGCGCGGGGCGGGCCTCCTCGTCGTGCGAAGGGGTCGTACGAAGGGCGTACGAAGGGGGCGGGGGCTACTGCCCCTTCGCGGCCTTCTTCTCCTCGGCGTCCTCGATGACGGCCTCGGCGACCTGCTGCATGGACATGCGGCGGTCCATGGAGGTCTTCTGGATCCAGCGGAAGGCGGCCGGCTCGGAGAGGCCGTACTGCGTCTGGAGGATCGACTTGGCGCGGTCGACCAGCTTGCGGGTCTCCAGGCGCTGGCTGAGGTCGGCGACCTCCTGCTCCAGGGCCCGCAGCTCGGCGAAGCGGGAGACGGCCATCTCGATGGCGGGGACGACGTCGCTCTTGCTGAAGGGCTTGACCAGGTAGGCCATGGCACCGGCGTCGCGGGCGCGCTCGACGAGGTCGCGCTGGGAGAAGGCGGTGAGCATGAGGACCGGGGCGATGGACTCGCCGGCGATCTTCTCGGCGGCCGAGATGCCGTCGAGGACGGGCATCTTCACGTCCAGGATCACCAGGTCGGGGCGGTGCTCCCGGGCCAGCTCGACGGCGGTGGCGCCGTCGCCCGCCTCGCCGACGACCGTGTACCCCTCCTCCTCCAGCATCTCCTTGAGATCGAGGCGGATCAGGGCCTCGTCCTCGGCGATGACGACGCGGGTGGTCAGCGGCGGGACGTGGGACGCTTCGGCGTCGTCGGCGGGCTGGGGCGACTCGGGGGCGGTCACGCGGGCTCCTCGTTCGATGGCCTCGTTCCGAGGCGGATACAGCTCCCCATGAGCCTACCCACCTCCTGTAAGGTAGGGGCACGGCGGGTGATCATCGGCCTTTGTTTCAAAGGAAGCCCCGGTAGCCCAGCGGTAGAGGCAGTGGTCTCAAACACCATCCAGCGTGGGTTCGAATCCCACCCGGGGCACATTACCTTTGATTCCTAGGAATGAGACTCTTCGCCCTTCGGGGCCGGTCGAGGATCACCTCGGACCTCGGCGGCGCCGCCGCCGCCCTCTCGACGAAGACCGGGACCGGTTCCCCGGCCGTGACGTCCGACCGGCCCGCCGGTCCTTCCGGGAACGCAAAACCCCGCCACCAAGCCGATGGCGGGGTTCCTTTCGCCGCACCGTCACGCGCGCCCGCTCCCGGCACGCGGTCCCGCCCGGCTAGGAGAGCGGCTCTCCGATGTGGTGGACACGGACCAGGTTGGTGGAGCCGGAGACACCGGGCGGGGAGCCGGCCGTGATCACCACGACGTCACCCCTCTCGCAGCGCCCGATGCGGAGCAGCTCCTCGTCGACCTGGGCGACCATGGCGTCCGTGGAGTCGACGTGCGGACCGAGGAAGGTCTCGACGCCCCAGGTGAGGTTGAGCTGCGAGCGGGTCGCCGGGTCCGGGGTGAAGGCGAGCAGCGGGATCGGCGAGCGGTAGCGGGAGAGCCGCCGGACGGTGTCGCCGGACTGGGTGAAGGCGACCAGGAACTTGGCTCCGAGGAAGTCGCCCATCTCCGCGGCGGCCCGGGCCACCGCCCCGCCCTGGGTGCGCGGCTTGTTCCGCTCGGTCAGCGGCGGCAGCCCCTTGGCGAGGACGTCCTCCTCGGCGGCCTCCACGATCCGGCTCATGGTGCGGACCGTCTCGATCGGGTGGCGGCCGACGCTGGTCTCGCCGGAGAGCATCACGGCGTCGGTGCCGTCGATGACGGCGTTGGCCACGTCGGAGGCCTCGGCGCGGGTGGGCCGGGAGTTCTCGATCATCGAGTCGAGCATCTGGGTGGCGACGATGACCGGCTTGGCGTTCCGCTTGGCGAGCTTGACCGCGCGCTTCTGGACGATCGGCACCTGCTCCAGCGGCATCTCGACGCCGAGGTCGCCGCGGGCGACCATGATGCCGTCGAAGGCGGCGACGATCTCCTCGATGTTCTCGACCGCCTGCGGCTTCTCGATCTTGGCGATGACCGGGAGGCGGCGGCCCTCCTCGTCCATGATCCGGTGGACGTCCTCGATGTCCCGGGCGGAGCGGACGAAGGAGAGGGCGATGACGTCGGCGCCGGTGCGCAGCGCCCAGCGGAGGTCCTCGACGTCCTTCTCGGAGAGGGCGGGGACGGAGACGGCGACGCCCGGCAGGTTGAGCCCCTTGTGGTCGGAGACCATGCCGCCCTCGATGACCCGGGTGCGCACCCGGGGCCCGTCGACGGAGGTGACCTCCAGGGTGACCCGGCCGTCGTCGACGAGGATCCGCTCACCGGCGGTGACGTCCTGCGCGAGGCCGGCGTAGGTGGTGCCGCAGGAGTGGCGGTCGCCCTCCACCGCCTCGACGGTGATGGTGAACTCGTCGCCGCGTTCAAGGAGTACCGGACCCTCGCGGAAGCGGCCGAGCCGGATCTTCGGACCTTGAAGGTCGGCGAGGACCCCGACGCTGCGGCCGGTCTCGTCGGCCGCCTTGCGGACCCGCTGGTAACGCTCCTCGTGCTCGACGTAGGTGCCGTGGCTGAGGTTGAAGCGGGCCACGTCCATCCCGGCCTCGATCAACGCCTTGATCTGGTCGTATGTTTCGGTGGCGGGCCCAAGGGTACAAACGATTTTCGCTCGGCGCATGAGTCGAGCCTAGGGCCTTACCCATCAGTAGCCCCGGGGTCCCGCATGACTACTCAACAACCTTTCCGTGAAACGTTGTTGACAAGACTTGAATCTGTGCACCGGAGTGCTCCGATGAGCGTTTTCCGTGCCCCCGGCCCCCTCGTCTCAGAGTGCGGGCGGCAGCATCGTGAAGCGCGCGACGACCTCGGCGGCGACCTCCTGCCGCTGCGGTTCGAGGTCCAGGGAGGGAGCCCCTCCGGCGCCCTCCTCCGCGTAGGCGGCGTACACCGGCGAGAAGCCGCCGCCGCCCGGCGCACCCGCCCCGGGCAGCCCGGCGTCCGACAGTTCGAGGAGTGAGCCCAGCGAGGTGCCCAGCGCCTCCGCGTAGGCGCGCGCCCGCCGCACCGCCTCCGCCACCGCGAGCCGGCGCGCCTCCGCGTACGCCTCCGAGTCCTGGCGCAGCTCCCACCACGGCCCGTCCACCTCCGTCTGCTCCCGGTCGGCGAGTTCGGGGACCAGTTCGCCGAGGACGGCGAAGTCGGTCAGCTCGACGGTGACGCGCACGCGCCCCTGGTGGATCCGGGTCGCCTCGCCCCGCCCCCGGCGGGGCCGCTCCGGGGCGATCGAGAAGCCGCCGGTCTCCAGCTTCGCCACGGCCGCCCCCCGCCCCCTGATCAGGTCGAGGACCTCGGCGTTGCGGCGGGTGAGGTCCGCGAGCACGGTGGCCCGGTCGGCCCCCCGCGCGGAGACGGCCACCCCGATCCGGGCCAGCTCCGGCTCGACCTCCAGCCGGCCCTCGCCACGCACCGTCACCTGCGGCGCCTCGGGGGTGGGGTGGGGGTGCGTCACGGCGACTCCTCGGCATCGGGGATCGATGGCATACGAACACTTTCCCACTCCGTAACCCGAAAGGGCTGTTGCCGAGGAAAGGTCTGAGCCAGAATCTACGCGCGTTGTGCACCCGAAGCAGCGCCACGGAACAAGGAGAGACACATGCCGCTGAACCGCCGGACCTTCCTGGAGAGCTCCGCCGTCATCGGAGCCGGGGCCGCCCTGACCACCGGGATCGCCGCCCCCGCCGAGGCTCACGGAACCCGCCCCAAGCCGGCCAAGCGGTACTCCTTCACCGTCATGGGCACCACCGACCTGCACGGCAACGTCCTCAACTGGGACTACTTCACGGACAAGGAGTTCGACGACAAGGCCCACAACGACGTCGGCCTCGCCAAGATCTCCACCCTCGTGGACCAGGTCCGCGCCGCCAAGGGCCGCCGCAACACCCTCCTCATCGACGCCGGCGACACCATCCAGGGCACCCAGCTCTCGTACTACTACGCCAAGATCGACCCCATCACCCGCAAGGGCGGCCCGGTCCACCCGATGGCCCAGGCCATGAACGCCATCGGCTACGACGCCGCCGCCCTCGGCAACCACGAGTTCAACTACGGCATCCCGGTGCTGCGGAAGTTCGAGGAGCAGTGCGACTTCCCGCTGCTCGGCGCCAACGCGCTCGACGCGAAGACCCTGCGCCCGGCCTTCCCGCCCTACAGCATCCACCGGCTGCGCACCCCGCACGGCAAGGACGTCAAGGTCGCGGTGCTCGGCCTGACCAACCCCGGCATCGCCATCTGGGACAAGGCCAACGTCAGCGGGAAGATGGTCTTCCCCGGCCTGGAGGAGCAGGCCGCGAAGTGGGTGCCGAAGCTGCGCTCCATGGGCGCCGACGTGGTGGTCGTCTCCGCCCACTCCGGCTCCAGCGGCACCTCCTCGTACGGCGACCAGCTCCCGCACGTCGAGAACGCGGCCGGCCTCGTCGCCGAGCAGGTCCCCGGCATCGACGCGATCCTGGTCGGGCACGCCCACACCGAGATCCCCGAGTACCGGATCGCCAACAAGGAGACCGGCAAGGAGGTCGTCCTCTCCGAGCCGCTGAAGTGGGGCCAGCGCCTCACCCTCTTCGACTTCGACCTCGTCTGGGAGAAGGGCCGCTGGACGGTGGAGAAGGTCGCCGCCCAGGTCCTCAACTCCAACACCGTGGAGGAGGACCCGGAGATCACCGGGCTGCTCGCCGACGAGCACAAGAAGGTCGTGGCGTACGTCAACACCGTCATCGGCACCTCCACCGCCGCCATGACCACGGCCGACGCGCCGTGGAAGGACGAGCCGATCATCGACCTGATCAACGTCGTCCAGGCCGAGACGGTGAAGGCCGCGCTGGCCGGCGGCGCGTACGCCGCCCTCCCGGTGCTCTCCCAGGCCTCCTGCTTCTCCCGGACCGCCCGCATCCCGGCCGGCGAGATCACCATCAAGGACGCCGCCGGGCTCTACCCCTTCGAGAACACCCTGGAGGCCCGCCTGATGACGGGCGCCCAGCTGAAGGAGTACCTGGAGTACTCCGCGAAGTACTACGTCCAGACCCCGGCGGGCGCCCCCGTCGACACCGCGAAGCTCACCAACGCGGACAACACCCCGGACTACAACTACGACGCCGTCTCCGGGCTGACGTACGACATCGACATCGCCAGGCCGGCCGGCCAGCGGATCACCGGCCTCTCCTTCGAGGGCAAGCCCCTCGACCCGGCCGCGCGGTTCGTGCTCGCCGTCAACAACTACCGCGCCAGTGGCGGCGGCGCCTTCCCGCACGTCGCCAAGGCCGAGCAGCTCTGGGCCGATTCGGACGAGATCCGCAACACCATCATCCGGTGGGTGCAGGCCAAGGGGACGGTCGACCCGGGGCAGTTCGCGTCCGTGGACTGGAAGCTGACCCGGGACGGCGTCCCGGTCTTCTAGCCGTCAGCTCTGCACGAGGGGCGTCAGCTTCCGGTCCTGGGACGGGATGCTCGGCGCCTCTCGCGCCACCAGGCCGAAGCTGGTGAAGGCGGTCCGGCTCGGCAGCGGGTACGGCTCCTTGCCGGTGACCGCGTTGAGGATCACCGCGCTGCGCCAGGCCGCGAGCCCCAGGTCGGGGGCGCCCACGCCGTGGGTGTGGCGCTCCGCGTTCTGCACGTAGACCGAGCCGGTCACCGAGGGGTCGAGGACCAGCCGGTACCGCTCGTCGATCCTCGCCCGGCCGGCCGCGTCATGCCGCAGATACGGGTCGAGGCCGGCCAGCATCCGGTCGACCGGGCGCTCCCGGTAGCCGGTGGCGAGGACGACGGCGTCCGTGGTGAGCCGGGAACGGGTCCCCTGCTGCACGTGCTCCAGGTGCAGCTCGACCCGGGTGGTGGCGACCCGGCCGGCCGTGCGGACCCGGACGCCGGGGGTGAGGACGGCGTCGGGCCAGCCGCCGTGCAGGGTCCGGCGGTAGAGCTCGTCGTGGATGGCGGCGATGGTGTCCGCGTCGATGCCCTTGTGCAGCTGCCACTGGCGCGGCGCGAGCTCGCCCCGGACCTGCTCGGGCAGGGCGTGGAAGTAGCGGGTGTAGTCGGGGGTGAAGTGCTCCAGCCCCAGCTTCGAGTACTCCATCGGCGCGAAGGCCTCGGTGCGGGAGAGCCAGCTGATCCGCTCGGCACCGGCCGGACGGGCCCGCAGCAGGTCGAGGAAGACCTCGGCACCGGACTGGCCGGAGCCGATGACCGTGACGTGCCCGGCGGCGAGCAGCGACTCCCGGTGGGCGAGGTAGTCGGCGGCGTGGACCACCGGCACGCCGGGGGCGTCGGCGAGCGGACGCAGCGGCTCGGGGACGTAGGGCTCGGTGCCGACGCCCAGGACCACGTTCCGGGTGTAGGCGCGGCCCAGCGCGGCGGCCTCCCCGTCCTGGTCGAGCTGGGTGAAGTCGACCTCGAAGAGCCTGCGCTCGGGGTTCCAGCGGACCGAGTCGACCTGGTGGCCGAAGTGGAGGCCGGGCAGCCGCTCGCTGACCCAGCGGCAGTAGGCGTCGTACTCGGCCCGCTGGATGTGGAACTTCTCCGCGAAGTAGAAGGGGAAGAGGCGCTCGCGGGCCTTCAGGTAGCTGAGGAAGGACCAGGGGCTGGCCGGGTCGGCGAGGGTCACCAGGTCGGCGAGGAAGGGCACTTGGAGGGTGGCGCCCTCGATGAGCAGACCCGGGTGCCAGTGGAAGGCCGGCCGCTGCTCGAAGAAGCTCGCGGCGAGCCCGCCGGGGACGCCGTCCGCGAGGGCGGCGAGCGAGAGGTTGAACGGCCCGATGCCGACGCCCACCAGGTCGTGCGGGCGGTCGAGGTCCTGCTGAGGGGTGCTGCCGGTCATCGGTCGGTGCTGCCTTCCACGAGTGCCGCGAGGGTGAGGGCGACGAGCCGGTCCAGGTCGTCGGGGGTGGTGTGCGGGTTGAGCAGGGTGGCCTTCAGCCAGAGCCGGCCGTCGGCACCGGCGCGGCCGAGGACGGCGCGGCCCTCGGCGAGGAGCCGGCGGCGTACCCCGGCGACCGCCGCGTCGTCGGCGCCGACCGGGCGGAAGAGGACGGTGGTGAGGACGGGCCGGTCCCGCAGTTCGAGCTCGGGGGCCTTCTCCACCAGGTCGGCGAGGTCCTGGGCGCGCTCCATGCAGCGGTCCATCAGGGCGCCGAGCCCGGACCTGCCGAGGGCGCGCAGGGTGACGGCGGCCTTGAGGACGTCGGGGCGGCGGGTGGTGCGCAGGGAGCGGCCGAGGAGGTCGGGGAGGCCGGCGTCGGTGTCGTCGCCGGCGTTGAGGTAGTCGGCGGTGTGGGCGAGGGCGGCGAGGTCGCCGGCCTCGCGGACGGCGAGGAGCCCGGCGGCGACCGGCTGCCAGCCGAGCTTGTGCAGGTCGAGCGTGACGGTGCGAGCCCGGTCCAGGCCGTCCAGGAGGTGGCGGTGGGCGCGGCTGAGGAGGAGGGGCCCGCCGTAGGCCGCGTCGACGTGCAGCTCGGCGCCGTGCGCGGCGCAGGCGTCGGCGAGCGCGGGCAGCGGGTCGATCAGGCCCTCGTCGGTGGTGCCGGCGGTGGCGGCGACGAGGACGGGCCCGTCCCGCCCGGCGAGGACCCGGGCGGTGGCCTCCGGGTCGAGGAGGCCGCGCGGGGTGGGGACGGTGACCGGTTCGGGGAGGCCGAGGAGCCAGGCGGCGCGGCGGAAGGAGTGGTGGGCGTTGGCACCGGTGACGGTGGTGAGGCCGGGTCCGTGCCGCTCCCGGGCGAGGAGCAGGGCGAGCTGGTTGGACTCGGTACCGCCGGTGGTGACGAGCGCGTCCGGGCCGTCGGCCTCCGGGTAGATCTCGGCGGCGAGCGCGGCGGTGACCTCGGCCTCCAGGGCGGAGGCCGCCGGGGCCTGGTCCCAGGAGTCCATCGACGGGTTGAGCGCGGCGGCGGCCAGGTCGGCGGCGGCGGCGAGCGCGAGCGGCGGGGTGTGCAGGTGGGCGGCGCAGAGCGGGTGCGCCGGATCGGAGGCGCCGGCGGCGACCAGGTGCACCAGCGTGCGCAGCGCCTCGGCCGCCCCGGTCCCGGTCTCGGGGAGTACGTCCCCGAGGGCGGTGCGCACCCGGGCCGCGACCGCCTCCGGCCCGCCGGCCGGCAGCGGTCCGCCGCGTTCCTCCGCGCCGGTGCGCAGCGCGTCCAGGGTGATGCCGAGGAGACGGCTGAGCGGGGTGGGCTGGGCGGCGAGGGGCGGCGGGGGTGCGACACGCATGGACGACAGCGTGCCGGTCCCCGCGCGCCCCTGTCCGGAGAGTCGGCCGTTGTGACCCGAACGAGGGACGGCACTCCGCCGGGGGTGCCGTCCCTGTGGTTCAGCCCTGGCGGACGCGCAGCGCGCGGGCGAGGTCGTCGAGCTGGTCGACGAGCTTGCGGTGGAGGGCCGGGATCATGGCGTCGTCGGCGAGGTGGCGCTCCCCGAGGGCGAGGGAGGCGGCGTCGATCGCGTACGCGGGGAAGGCGTAGCGGCCGGCGGCCTCGGCCATCGCGGGGCCCCGGCGGTCGCCGAGGGCGGCGGCCGCGCCGTAGAAGCGCTCCACGTACTCGCCCACCAGCTCGGCCTGTTCGGGCTGCCAGAAGCCGAGGGCGGTGGCGGTGAAGAGGTAGTTCGACAGGCCGTCGGAGTCGAACATGGCCGCCCAGGCCGCCGCCTTGGCCGCCGGGTCCGGGAGGGAGGCGCGACAGCGGGCCGCGCCCTCCTGGCCGGTGGCGCTGGGGTCGCGGGCCAGCTCGGCGGCGATGGCGGCCTCGTCGGTGGCGCCGAGGACGGCGAGCCGGGCGAGGATCCGCCAGCGCAGCTCCGGGTCGAGCTCCGGGCCGCCGTGGACGGTGCCCTCGTCGAGCCAGGAGGCGATCTGGTCGGGGGTGGTGGCGCTGTCGATCAGGGCGCGGACGGCGGTGAGGCGCAGGCCGGGGTCCTCGCCGTCCTCGGTGCGGCGGAGCAGGGCGCGGGCGATCTCACGGAGGCCGGCGAGGGCGGCGGGGCGCTGCTCCTCGGTGACGTACCGGTCGGCGACCTGCTGCCGGGCGAAGGCCAGGACGCCCTGGACGATGCCGAGTTCGGTCTCCTCGGCGAGGTGGGCGACGGCGGTGTCCAGGTAGGCGGTGGGCTCCAGTTCGCCGTCGCGGACCATGTCCCGGAGGCTGTTCCAGACGACGGCGCGGGCGAGCGGGTCGGGGATGCGGGAGAGGCCGCGCAGGGCGGACTCCTCGGAGACCTCGTCGAAGCGGAGCTTGGCGTAGGTGAGGTCGCCGTCGTTGAGGACGACGAGGGCGGGGCGGGGGCCGGTGAGGCGGGCGGGCTCCCGCTGCGGGACGTCGAGGGAGACGCGCTCGCGCAGGGCGAGTTCGCCGTCGGGGCGGCGGTCGTAGAGACCGGCCTCGATGCGGTGGGGGCGGCTGCCCGCGTGGTCGACGGCGAGCTCCCAGCGGCTGCCCTCGCCGGTGAGGCGGGGGGTGAGGGTGTCGACGCCGGTGGTGCGCAGCCACTGCTCGGCCCAGGCGTGGACGTCGCGGTCGGTGGCGGCGGCGAGGTTGTCGATGAAGTCGGCGAGGGTGGCGTTGCCGAAGCGGTGCCGCTTGAAGTGGATGTTGATGCCGGCGAGGAAGTCCTCCTCGCCGAGCCAGGTGACGAGCTGGCGGAGCGCGGAGGCGCCCTTGGCGTAGGAGATGCCGTCGAAGTTGAGGAGGGCGGAGGCGGTGTCGGGGACGGCCTCGGGGTCCGGGGCGACGGGATGGGTGGAGGGGCGCTGGTCGGCGTCGTATCCCCAGGCCTTGCGGGCGACGCCGAAGTCGATCCAGGTGTCGGCGAAGAGGTCGGAGCAGGCCTCGTTGACGGTCTGGTAGCCCATGTACTCGGCGAAGGACTCGTTCAGCCAGATGTCGTCCCACCAGCGGAGGGTGACGAGGTCGCCGAACCACATGTGGGCCATCTCGTGGGCGATGACCATGGCGCGGGTCATCCGCTCGGTGGCGGTGACGGCGGAGCGGAAGACGAACTCGTCGCGGAAGGTGACGAGTCCGGGGTTCTCCATGGCGCCGGCGTTGAACTCGGGGACGAAGGCCTGGTCGTAGGAGTCGAAGGGGTAGGGCTCGTCGAACTTCTCGTGGAAGCGGTCGAAGCAGGCCTTGGTGACGGTGATGATCTCGTCGGCGTCGGCGTCGAGGTAGGGGGCGAGCGAGCGGCGGCAGTGGATGCCGAAGGGCAGTCCGGCGTGCTCGGTGCGGACCGAGTGCCAGGGGCCGGCGGCGACGCAGACGAAGTAGGTGGAGAGCGGCTGGGTGGGCGCGGCCCTCCAGCGGCCGTCGGCCTGGCGCTCGGTGACGGCGTTGGCGAGGACGGTCCAGCCCTCGGGGGCGGTGACGGTGAGCTCGAAGACGGCCTTGAGGTCGGGCTGGTCGAAGGCGGCGAAGACGCGCTGGACGTCCTCCATGAAGAGCTGGGTGTAGACGTAGGACTCGCCGTCGGTGGGGTCGAGGAAGCGGTGCATGCCCTCGCCGGTGTGCGAGTAGCGCATGGTGGCGGTGAGGGTCAGTTCGTGCTCGCCCTCGGTGAGGGTGAGGGGGAGCCGGTTCTCCGCGAGGTCCGCGGGGTCGAGCGGCTCGCCGTCGAGGGTCGCGGAGTGCAGGGCGTCCGGCTTGACTTCGACGAAGGTGGACCCGGCGGCGCGGGCGGTGAAACGGATGCGGCTGGTGGACCCGAAGGTCTCGTCGCCGTCGGTGAGGTCGAGGTCCACCGCGTAGTGGTGGACGTCGAGCAGCTGGGCACGGGTCTGCGCTTCGTCGCGCGTCAGTACGGACATGGGCCCTATGCTGCCCGATCGTCCGGTCGGCGGGCAGGGGTGGTGTCGATCGGCCCCGGCGGGTCAGGCGAGGCCGGTGCCGTCGAGGTGGGCGAAGGCGGCGGTGATCCGGGGGCGGTCGTAGCCGGCGGGTCCGGCGGCGCCGCTGGAGACGAGGGCGGCGAGGAGCAGCCGGGCCTTGGCGGGGTCGAGCGGGCCGGCCGGGATCAGACCGTGGTGGAGGAGGTCGTACTCGGAGCCGGGGCCGCGGTAGGTGTCGGTGAGGCCGGTGCCCGCGCCCGTGCGGGAGGCGAGGACGACCGGGATGCGGCGGGCGATCCCGGCGAGGGGTTCGACGAGCCAGGAGGGGGCGTGGCCGGCGCCGAAGGCGGCGACGACGAGGCCCTGGAAGCGGTCGTCGACGGCGGAGAGCAGCTCGCCGCGGTCGCCGAGGGTGAGGGTGAGCAGGGCGATCCGGACCGTGGGGTCGTAGGAGAGCCGGCAGGGCGCGGTGGGCACGGCGGGGCGGAGCAGGATCCGCGGGGTGCCCTCGACGACGCTGCCGAGGGGGCCGGCGCCGGGCGAGGCGAAGGTGGCCGTCGAGGTGGTGTGGGTCTTGCGGGCGTGCCGGGCGGCGTGGATCTCGTCGGCGAGGACGACGAGGACGCCGAGGCCCCGGCAGGCCGGGTCGGCGGCGACGGCGAGGGCGGCGGCGAGGTTGGCGGGGCCGTCGGCGCCGGGCAGGTCGGCGCGGCGCATGGCGCCGGTGACGGCGACGGGGGCCCGCTCGGTGGGGCAGAGCAGGTCGAGGAGGAAGGCGGTCTCCTCCAGGGTGTCCGTGCCCTGGACGACGACGACGCCGGAGCCGGCGGCGACGGCCTCGTTCACCTCGGCGGCGAGGGCGGCGAGGTCCTCGGGGGCGAGGGAGGAGGAGGGGAGCCGGCGGAAGTCGCGGAGCTCGACGTCCTCGGGGGCGCCGAGGGCGGCGAGGACCTCGGGGCCGGTCATGCGGGCCGCGTCACCGCCTCGCGCGGAGATGGTCCCTCCGAGGGTGAAGACCGTGACGCGGGCCATCAGCGTGCTCCGTCCGCGATCGTCTCGTGGTGGCGGATGACCTCGGCGATGATGAAGTTGAGGAGCTTCTCCGCGAAGGCCGGGTCCAGTTTGGCGCTCTCGGCGAGTTCGCGCAGCCGGGCGATCTGGCGGGCCTCGCGGGCCGGGTCGGCGGGCGGCAGCTGGTGCTCGGCCTTGAGGACTCCGACCTGCTGGGTGCACTTGAAGCGTTCGGCGAGCATGTGGACGACGGCGGCGTCGATGTTGTCGATCGACTCGCGCAGCCGGGTCAGCTCGGCTCGGACGGCGGGGTCGATCTCGCGGGAGTCGTTCCTGGTGTCGCTCATGGTCAGCGAGCTTAGACGGAGTCTCCGGTGAGGGTGGGAGGGTGTTCGGGATCCGGTACGCGGTCGCTCCAGCCGCCGTGGACGGCGCGGCCCTGCTGCTCGCGGAAGCGGACGGGGGCGAGGCCGACCCTCCGGGTGAAGAGCCGGGAGAAGTAGGCGGGGTCGTCGTAGCCGACGCGGCGGGCGACGGAGGCGACGGGCAGCTCGGTGGCGGCCAGGAGTTCCTTGGCGCGGCCGAGGCGGACGGTGAGCAGGTAGTCCTTGGGGCTGCATCCGGCGGCGCGGCGGACGGCGGTGCGGAGCTCGGCGGCGGTCATGCCGTGCCGGGCGGCGTGTTCGGCGACGGAGAGCGGCTGGAAGGCGTCGCGGGCGAGGCCGGTGAGGACGGGGTCGCCGTCGGCGTCGGTGTCGGCGCGGGCGCGGCGCAGGGCGACGAGGAGTTCGTGGACGGCGGCGGCGGTCTCGACCTCCAGGAGCGGGTTGCCGGGGCGGGCGGCGCGGGCGATGCGGCCGATGGCGGCGCGGGCGGAAGCCGCGTCGGCGAGGGGGACGACGGGCCGGTCGGGTTCGATGTAGCCGAGTTCGGTGTAGGTGGCGGCGGCGGGTCCGGTGAAGTCGACGAAGGACTCGTCCCAGCCGGTGGTGGGGTCGGCGCCGTAGTGGTGGGGGACGCCGGGGGTGAGCCAGAGGAGGGCGGGGGCGGCGACGGGGGTGGTACGGCCGTCGGCGGAGCGGTACCAGCCGCCGCCCGCGGAGACGACGACGGCGACGTGGTGGTCGAGGGTGCGGGGGCCGACGACGGGGAGCCGGCCGTGCTGGAGTCCGACGCCGAGGCAGACGAGGCCGAGGCGGTGGTGCACGGGGCCGGGCGTGAAGTAGCGCATCCAGGTGTGGTACATCCGCGAGCCTGCCTTTTCGCGCCTTCTTCTAACGTCCAAACTGCGACGATCTTTGTCCATGGACCGGCCCTCCGCCAGGGGGTGAGGGTGAGGTCATGAGCACGTTCGCTGTGGGTGACGAGGACTTTCTGCTCGACGGCCGGCCGGTGCGGCTGCTGTCGGGGGCGTTGCACTACTTCCGGGTGCACGAGGGGCACTGGGAGCACCGGCTCGGGATGCTGCGGGCGATGGGCCTGGACTGTGTCGAGACCTACGTGCCGTGGAACCTGCACGAACCGGAGCCGGGCCGGTACGCCGACCCGGAGGCGCTGGGCCGCTTCCTGGACGCGGTGGCGGCGGCGGGCATGCGGGCGATCGTGCGCCCGGGACCGTACATCTGCGCCGAGTGGGAGAACGGCGGGCTGCCGCACTGGGTGACCGGTCCGCTGGGGCGGCGGGTGCGGACCCGGGACCCGGAGTTCCTGGAGCGGGTGGGGACGTGGTTCCGGCGGCTGCTGCCGCAGGTGGTGGCGCGGCAGGCGCACCGGGGCGGGCCGGTGGTGCTGGTCCAGGTGGAGAACGAGTACGGGAGTTACGGGAGTGACACCCGCTATCTGGAGTGGCTGGCGGGGCTGCTGCGGGAGTGCGGGGTGACGGTGCCGCTCTTCACCTCGGACGGGCCCGAGGACCACATGCTGACGGGCGGTTCGCTGCCGGGGGTACTGGCGACGGCGAACTTCGGCTCGGGCGCGAAGGAGGGCTTCGCGACGCTGCGCCGGCACCGCCCGTCGGGGCCGCTGGTGTGCATGGAGTTCTGGTGCGGCTGGTTCGACCACTGGGGCACGGAGCACGCGGCGCGGGACGCGGCGGAGGCGGCCGGGGCGCTGCGGGAGGTCCTGGAGTGCGGGGCGTCGGTGAACGTCTACATGGCGCACGGCGGCTCGAACTTCGGCGGCTGGGCGGGCGCGAACCGCTCCGGCGGGCTGCACGACGGCCGGCTGCTCCCGACGGTGACCTCGTACGACTACGACGCACCGGTGGACGAGTGGGGCCGGCCGACGGAGAAGTTCCACCGCTTCCGGGAGGTGCTGGCGGAGTACGCGGCGGGGCCGCTGCCGGAGGTGCCGGAGCCGCCGGCCCGGCTCGCGGCGCCGGTGCGGGCGGCGGCGGCCGGGTGGGCGTCGCCGGACGCGGTGCTCGCGGAGCTGGGCGGTGAGGAGACCGAGGCGGGGGCGCCGCCGACCTTCGAGGAGCTGGGCGTGGACCGTGGACTGGTCCGGTACCGCTTCCTCGTACCGGGGCCCCGGCAGCCGTATCCGCTCGCGGTGACCGGGCTGCGGGACCGGGCGCAGGTGTGGGTGGACGGCGTCTTCGCGGGGGTGCTCACGGAGGAGGACGCGGTGCTGCCGGAGCCGGTGGCGGGGCCTGCCGTGGTGGAGCTGTGGGTGGAGTCGCTGGGCCGGGTGAACTACGGGCCGCGGCTCGCGGAGCCGAAGGGGATCACCGGCGGGCTGCTGCACGAGCGCCAGTACGTGCACGGGGTGCGGGCCCGGGGGCTGCGCCTGGACGCGTTCACGGCGGAGGCGGTGGGCCGGGTGCCGTTCGGCGAGGTCCCGGAGGGCGCCGGCCGGGGGCTGTACCGGGCCTCGGTGGAGGTCGCGGGCGCCGGGGACGCGGAGTTGCGGCTGCCGGGCGCGGGCCGGGGCTTCGTCTGGGTGAACGGCTTCTGCGTGGGCCGGTACTGGCCGTCGGCGGGCCCGCAGGAGGGGCTGTTCGTGCCGGGTCCGGTGCTGCGGGAGGGCGCGAACGAGGTGTGGGTGCTGGAGCTGGAGGGGGACGGTCCGGCGGCCGTGGAGCTGCGCTGAGGGTGCGTACGGGAGGGGCCCCGGGGCGGGGAGGCCACCCTGGCGGCGGCTGATCCGGGATCCCGGATCCGGGATCCAGGATTCTGGATTCTGGATTCCGTCCCGGCTGGTCCGGATCCCGGATCCCGGATCCCGGATCCGGACGGGGAGGGGCGCCGGGGGGGGGTGGCGCCCCCGGGGCCCCCGCCCGGGGGGGTTCAGGGGGGGCGCGGGCGCCGATATAGCGGGGGCGGCGGTGGAGGACACCG
>NZ_JBHTST010000175.1:0-15130 GCF_042794995.1 Streptomyces sp. NPDC056503 | reverse complement strand
CCCGCACGCGGGCGCGTGCGGGGGCCTTCGGGAGCGTGGGAGCGCTGCTACTTCACGGCGCCGGCGGTGAGACCGGCCACCACCTGCCGCTGGAAGACGATGTACGCGGCGAGCACCGGCAGCATCGCCATCACCAGGCCGGCGAAGAGCCCGGACCAGTCGCCCTTGTAGCCCTGGCTGACCGCGAGCTGCACCAGGCCCTGCGAGAGCACCTTGTTGTCGGGGTCGGTGTTGAGCACGGTCGGCAGCAGGTACTGGTTCCACTGGCCGAGGAAGTTGAAGATGCCGACGCTGATCAGGCCCGGCTTGGCCATCGGCAGCATCACCTGGAAGAAGGTGCGGGTGTGCGAGGCCCCGTCGATGAAGGCCGCCTCCGCCACCGAGGTCGGCAGCGTCCGGAAGAAGGCGGTCAGGAAGAAGACGGTGAAGGGCAGCGAGTACGCGATGTAGACGAGGATCAGCCCGTGGATCGAGTCCAGCAGGGCCATGTTCTGCATCACGTAGAAGAGCGGCACCAGCGCCAGGATGATCGGGAAGCTCATCCCTCCGATGAAGAGGAAGTAGAGGAAGCGGTTCCCGGGGAACTCGAAGCGGGCCAGCACGTACGCCGCCATCGAGCCGAACAGCAGGGTGCCGATGAGCGAGCCGCCGACCACCAGGACGGTGTTCAGGAAGTACTCGCTCATGTGCGCCTGGGTCCAGGCGCGCGACCAGTTGTCGAAGTGCAGCGCGTCCGGCAGCGACCAGGGCGAGGTGAAGATCGCCCGGTCGGTCTTGAAGGAGGTCATGACCGCCCAGAGCAGCGGCGTCACCACCATGATCGCCCAGATGATCAGCACGCCGTGCGAGAAGACGTTGAGGACTCCGCCCTCGCGCTTCCCCTCGACGGGGGCCGCGACCTTGGTCACCGGGGGGACCTGGCCCGCGCGGGGGGCGGGGATCTGCGCGTCGCCGGTCGGCGGGGTGTCGGTGGTCTTCATCAGAACTCCAGCCGCTCGCGCCGGCCCAGCTTCATCACGACCGCCGCGAAGGCGAGCGTGACGAGGAGGAGCGCGACGCCGATGGTCGTGGCGTAGGCGGCCTGACCGTCCCGGAACGCCTTCTGGTACACGTACAGCGGCAGGACGATGGTGGAGTAGTCGGGCCCGCCGCCGCTCGGCCCGACGGTCATGATCTGCACCACCGCGAAGGACTCCGCGCCGAGCGCGAGGATGCCCATGTAGATCCACCCCGACTGCACGGTGTCCCAGAGCAGCGGCAGGGTGATCCGGAAGAAGGTGGTGAAGCGGTTGGCGCCGTCGAGCAGCGCGGCCTCGTAGAAATCGCGCGGAATGGACGCCATGCCCGCCGAGAAGAGCACCACGAAGAAGCCGACCGTGGACCAGACGAGGACCACCATCACGCAGATGAGGGCGAGGTTCGGGTCACCGAGCCAGTCCGGCTGGATACTGCCGAGACCGACCGCCTTCAGGAACGAGTTGATCGCCCCGCTGTTCGGGTTGTACGCGAACTGGAAGAGCAGCGCCACGATCACGATCGACAGCACCTGCGGGAAGAAATAGACGATCTTGTAGAAGGAGGAGCCGCGGACGCCCGCGACCGCCGCGCCCTTCCGCTGCCGGCCCCCGACATTCAGCATGAAGGCCAGGAAGAGCGCGAATCCGACCGTCACCAGGGGAAGGACGACCGCGAAGGTCAGACTGTGCTGGAGCGACTTCCAGAAGATCTCGTCGTCGAGCAGTCTGGTGTAGTTGTCGAGGCCGACGAACCCGAATTCGGGACTCAGACCGGTCCAGTCCGTGAGCGAGTAGTAGATGGACTGGATGAACGGCCAAATGACGAAGAGCGCGTAGAGCGCCAGGGGCACCGCCAGGAACCCCACGATGAAACGGTACTTGCCGTGCTGCATTCCCAACCGACCCCGATCTTCGGCGAAGGGCGCGCCGCGGCGCCGCGCGCCGAGGGGCCGGGGCCCGCTCCCGGTCGGCGGGAAGGGGCCCCGGCTGCTCACTAGTGCTTGTAGTGCTTGATGTTCGGGTCCTTGGCCGCCTCGTCGGCGAACTTCTGGATCTTCTTGATCGTCTCGGCGGGGGTGGCACGACCGGCCATCATCTCGCCGATACCGGCGACGCCGATCTTCTCCTTCTGGAGCGCGACGTACCAGTCCTGGAGGCGGGGGTTGACCACGTTCGTGCCGGCCTTCTCCAGCGCCGCCACGCCGGACTTGAGGCCCGGGGAGAGCTCGATGCCGTCGGTGCCGCCGTTGAGCGCGCTGAGCGACTTCACGGACTGGGTGAAGTTCTTGGAGGAGGCCTCGCTGAGCATGATGCGCAGCTGCTCCATGGCGGCCTCGGGGTTCTTCGCCTTCGCCGGGACGATGAAGGGCTCTCCGCCGGCCGCCCAGATGGTGCCGAAGGGCAGCTTGTCGGAGGAGTCGAGGCCGGTCGGGGCGGAGACGGCGAGGCCGAAGTCGGCCGGCATGGTCTTCGCGGCCTCGTTCTCGACCCAGGAGCCGTTCGGGATGAAGAGGGCCTTGCCCTCGGTCCAGGCGGTCTGCGACTGGATGTGGTCGAGGCCCGGGGTGCCCTGGAGGATGTACCCCTTGCGCTGGAGCTCGTAGTACGCCTCGAAACAGGCCTTGACGGCGGGGTGCTCCCAGGCCTTCGGCTCCAGGTTGTCGATGGCGTCCAGGACCTCGCGGCCGCCGACCTTGCCGATCATCGGGTAGAGCGAGAAGGGGAGGTAGTACGGGTGCTTGCCCGCGTACGTCCAGGGCGCGATGCCCTTCTTCTTGGCCTTCTCGCAGACGGCCAGCATCTCGTCCCAGGTCTCGGGGTACTTCGCCTCCAGCGAGTCGAGCGCCTTCTGCGAGTACCACACGCCGTAGACGGTGTAGGCGTAGTTGAGCATCCAGCAGGGCTCGCCGTCGAACTGGCCCATCTCGACGATGCCGGGGCGCAGGGTGTCGCGGACCTTCTTGCTCGGGTCGTCGACGGAGGGCGCGTCCAGCAGCGGGGTCAGGTCGGTGAGCTGCTTCTGGCCGACGAGGACGCCCATGTCCATCTGCTCGGCACCGGAGTTGTCGATCAGGTCCGGCGGGTTGCCGCCGTTGAAGCGGGGCTGAAGCTCGGTGGCGATCTTCAGCATCGGGGTGAACTTGACCTTGGCCTTCGGGTGGCTCGCCTCGAAGAGCTTGATCGCGTCCTTGGCGTACTGCTGGCCGAAACCGCCGTCGAAGAGGACGAAGTCGAGCTCGGCCGACTCGTTCACCCCGAGCGGGTTCTTTTCGGACTTGACGCCCTTCTCGACCTTGTCGTTGGTCTTGCCGCCACCGCTGGCGCAGGCGGAAAGGAAGCCCATCGCCGGGACGGAGATCAGACCGACGGCAGCGGAACGCTTGATCAGATCACGACGGCCGAGGCCGCCCTCGTTCGAGTGGGCGGAGGTGGATCCCATGCTCAAGTCCTCGCCTTCATTCAGGACAAAGGCGGTGTACCGGTCGCCCGTACTTCGTCTCGCCACCGGCGAAGGGCCCCGCCACCGCGGTCATTTGCAGCTGGGTCGTGCAGGCGTCGGGCCGGCGCCGGAAGAATCCGGCGGGCTGGACGCCGACAGGTATAGTCCACTTCCCTCGGCGGGAGCAAGATCGAAAGCAGCATTCCTCGGGCATCTTTCCCGAGTTGAGACCTCGGGCATTTCCCCGGAGCTTCCGCCGGAAGGCTGCCCGGACACCCGGGAACCCACCCCTCCGACATGCCTTCACAAGATGAATGGTCCAATCGAAAACCGGCGAAACGGACCACCCCCGAAGAAAGTTGGGATTGGCCGGAACCGCGCGGGCGCGGACGCCGTCTTCCTGACATGTACGGAGCCACTGCCGGGCGGGCGGAAACGGGGGAAAACCCGCCGAACCGGGCCGAGTTCGGCGGTGCTTCGTGCCCTTCTGTTCTCGATTCTGATCTGGAGATCACGTGGCCAAGACTTCTGGCCTGAACCGCACGGGCATGCTCGCCCGTGTCACGGTCGCCGCGGTGACCGCCGCCCTCGTGGGCACCACGACCGCCGCGGTGGCGGCGGAGCCGGCTCCGGCGTTCAAGCCCGCGCCCGCGCAGCAGTCGGACCGCGTCTCCGCCTACGCGGTGACCGCGACCACCGGGGCCCCGCTCAACAACCTGTACGGCGTGAACAGCGCCGGCACCGTCTGGGGGTACACCCCCGTCAGCGGCGGCGGCATCCAGCGGCTCGCCGACTCCTCCGGCACCCACTGGACCTCGTACAAGCACTTCAACCAGTCCGACGTGGACGCGCGCGTCGACTCGTACGGCTTCAAGCACTCCGACGGCTGGTACGCCGTCCGCAGCGACGGCCGGCTGAACTACACCGACGGCGGTCCGCTCCGTGACCTCGGCGGCGGCTGGAACATCTACAACAAGGTCATCTCGGCCGGCAACACCGGCGGCGGCGCGTCCGAGGACATCCTGGCGCGCGACAGCGCGGGCGTCCTGTGGCACTACCTGGCCTACAGCAACGCGGCGCTGACCCAGCGCACCCGGATCGGCTCCGGCTGGAACGCGTACACCCAGATCGCCGGCAAGGGCGACGTCACCGGCGACGGCCGGGCCGACATCGTCGCGCGCGACCGCAGCGGCGTCCTGTGGCTGTACAAGGGCACGGGCAGCCGCACGAGCCCCTTCTCCGGCCGCACCCGGATCGGTGGCGGCTGGAACGCGTACAACCTGATCGTCTCGTCCGGCGACCTGACCGGTGACGGGCGCGCGGACCTGGTGGCCCGCGACGGCTCCGGCGCGCTCTGGATGTACAAGGGCAAGGGCAGCTCGTCCTCGCCGTACTCCGGCCGGGTCAAGATCGGCACCTCGGGCTGGAACGGCTTCCGCGCGATGTTCTGATCCACCCGGTGAAGACGGAAGGGCCCCGCTCCTCGTGAAGAGGAGCGGGGCCCTTCCCGCTTGCTACCGGATCAGCGTGTTCAGCCGCGGATCAGGTTGCGCAGCACGTACTGCATGATGCCGCCGTTGCGGTAGTAGTCCGCCTCGCCGGGGGTGTCGATGCGGACGACCGCGTCGAACTCGACACCGGTGTCGGTGGTGACCTTCACCGTGCTCGGGGTGGTGCCCTCGTTCAGCTCGGTGATGCCGGCGATGGAGAAGGTCTCCTCGCCGGTCAGGCCCAGCGAGTCGGCCGACTGGCCGGCCGGGAACTGGAGCGGGAGGACGCCCATGCCGATGAGGTTCGAGCGGTGGATGCGCTCGTACGACTCGGTGATGACGGCCTTGACGCCGAGGAGGGCCGTGCCCTTGGCCGCCCAGTCGCGGGACGAGCCGGAGCCGTACTCCTTGCCGCCCAGGATGACCAGCGGGGTGCCGGCGGCCTGGTAGTTCTGCGAGGCGTCGTAGATGAAGGAGACCGGGCCGCCCTCGACGGTGAAGTCGCGGGTGTAGCCGCCCTCGGTGCCCGCCGCGATCTGGTTGCGCAGGCGGATGTTGGCGAAGGTGCCGCGGATCATGACCTCGTGGTTGCCTCGGCGCGAGCCGTAGGAGTTGAAGTCACGACGCTCCACACCGTGCTCGGTGAGGTACTTGCCGGCCGGGGTGTCGGCCTTGATGGCACCGGCCGGGGAGATGTGGTCGGTGGTGACCGAGTCGCCGAGCTTCGCGAGCACGCGGGCGCCCGTGATGTCGGTGACCGGGGTGGTCTCCATCGTCATGCCCTCGAAGTACGGGGGCTTGCGGACGTAGGTCGACTCGGCGTCCCACTCGAAGGTGTTGCCGGTCGGGATCGACAGCGCCTGCCACTGGGCGTCGCCGGCGAAGACGTCCTGGTAGGACTTGGCGAACATGTCCTCGCCGATCGCGTTGGCGACGACGTCGTTCACCTCGGCCTCGGAGGGCCAGATGTCCTTGAGGAAGACCGGGTTGCCCTCGGTGTCGACACCCAGCGCGTCCTTGGTGATGTCCACCTTCATGGAGCCCGCGATGGCGTACGCGACGACCAGCAGCGGGGAGGCCAGGTAGTTCATCTTGACGTCGGGGTTGATGCGGCCCTCGAAGTTGCGGTTGCCCGAGAGGACCGAGGTCACGGCCAGGTCGTGCTCGTTGACCGCCTTGGAGACCTCCTCCGGCAGCGGGCCGGAGTTGCCGATGCAGGTGGTGCAGCCGTAGCCGACGAGGTTGAAGCCGACCTTGTCGAGGTACGGGGTGAGGCCCGCCTTGTCGAAGTAGTCGGTGACGACCTTCGAGCCCGGGGCGAGGGTGGTCTTGACCCACGGCTTGCGGGTCAGGCCCTTCTCCACGGCCTTCTTCGCGACGAGCGCGGCGGCGACCATGACGTACGGGTTCGACGTGTTGGTGCAGGAGGTGATGGCCGCGACCGTCACCGCACCGTGGTCGATCGTGTAGGTCGAGCCGTCGGGGGCGGTCACCTCGACCGGGTTCGACGGGACGCCGTTGGAGACGGCCGGGGCGTCGGAGGCCGGGAAGGACTCCTCGCCCGCCTCGTCGGCGGTGGAGACGTAGTTGCGCACGTCCTGGGCGAACTGCTCGGCGGCGTTCGCGAGGATGATGCGGTCCTGCGGGCGCTTCGGGCCGGCGATCGACGGGACGACCGTGGAGAGGTCGAGCTCCAGCTTCTCGGAGAAGTCGGGCTCGGCCTTCGGGTCCAGCCAGAGGCCCTGCTCCTTGGCGTACGCCTCGACGAGCGCGACCTGCTGCGCGGAGCGGCCGGTGAGCCTGAGGTAGTTCAGGGTCTCGTCGTCGATCGGGAAGACCGCGGCGGTGGAGCCGAACTCCGGCGACATGTTGCCGATGGTGGCGCGGTTCGCGAGGGAGGTGGCGGCGACGCCCTCACCGTAGAACTCGACGAACTTGCCGACGACGCCGTGCTTGCGCAGCATCTCGGTGATGGTGAGCACCAGGTCGGTGGCGGTGGTGCCGGTGGGCAGCTCGCCGGTCAGCTTGAAGCCGACGACGCGCGGGATCAGCATGGAGACCGGCTGGCCGAGCATGGCGGCCTCGGCCTCGATGCCGCCGACGCCCCAGCCGAGCACACCGAGGCCGTTGACCATGGTGGTGTGGGAGTCGGTGCCGACGAGGGTGTCGGGGTACGCCTGGCCGTTGCGGACCATGACGGTGCGGGCCAGGTGCTCGATGTTCACCTGGTGGACGATGCCGGTGCCCGGGGGGACGACCTTGAAGTCGTCGAAGGCGGTCTGGCCCCAGCGCAGGAACTGGTAGCGCTCCTTGTTGCGGCCGTACTCCAGCTCGACGTTCTGCGCGAAGGCGTCGTTGGTGCCGAACTTGTCGGCGATGACGGAGTGGTCGATGACCATCTCGGCCGGGGAGAGCGGGTTGATCTTCGCCGGGTCGCCGCCGAGCGCGGCGACGGCCTCGCGCATGGTGGCGAGGTCGACGACACAGGGGACACCGGTGAAGTCCTGCATGATCACGCGCGCCGGCGTGAACTGGATCTCCTGGCTCGGCTGGGCCTGCGAGTCCCAGTCGCCGAGGGCCCGGATGTGGTCGGCGGTGATGTTCGCGCCGTCCTCGGTGCGGAGCAGGTTCTCCAGGAGGACCTTCAGGCTGTAAGGGAGGCGCGCGGAGCCCTCGACCTTGTCCAGCTTGAAGATCTCGTACGACTCGTCGCCCACGCGCAGCGTGCTGCGGGCGTCGAAGCTGTTCGCCGACACGACAGTCTCCTTCATCAATGTGCGCGTACTACCGTCATGCTGCCGCCACGGCTTCTCGCCGATCCGCTAAGGTAAGGCTAAGTTAGGTAGCCCTTACCGGGGAGGCGGCCGCAGTGCGCCGTCAGCAGTTATCTCGATGTCGAGATAACCCTAGTGCATCCCCGGCCATCGGTCATGCCCGACCGGGTCTCGATCTCACGTGGCGGGCCGAGCGGCGCGTACGCCCCCGGGCACGGACGACGGAGCGGCGAGGGCCATCCGGGGACCGCCCCGCGGACGCGGGGGCGCGGTCCCGGACCCGGCACAGGCGACACGGGCCGCCCGGCACGGGGCGACACGGACGCCCGGCACGGGGCGACACGGACGGCCCCGCCCGGGGCGACGCGGAGATCACCGCGCTCGGGGAGGCGCTCGCCGCGCACCCCTTCGCGCCGGGCCCCGCCGAGGAAGCCGGGGCCACCGTACGCGAGGTCGCGCGACACGCGGACGCCGACGCCCGCCGGGGGGGGCGAAGCGGCCCCCCGAGCCGGGGCCTCCCGACCCCGGCGGACCCGAAGGGGACCGCGGGGGGGGCACACCGGTCCGCACCTCCGCGCCTCCGCGCCCCCGCGTCTCCGTTCGGACGCGCGCGCGTTGCCGCGGGGACGGGGCGGGCCGAGGATCGGTGCATGTTCAGCGGCACGCACATCACCCTCTACAGCCGGGACGCGGAGGCCGATCGGGCCTTCCTCAAGGACGTCGCCGGGTTCCCCCACGTGGACGCCGGGCGGGGGTGGCTGGTGTTCCGCCTCCCGCCCGCCGAGGTCGCGGTCCATCCGGTCGAGGAGGGCGGGTCGCGGCCCGAGGTCTACCTGATGTGCGAGGACCTCACGCGCACCCTCACCGCCCTGGAGGACAAGGGCGCGGAGATCTCACGGGCCATCACCGACCAGGGATGGGGACTGCTGGCGGCCGTACGGCTGCCGAGCGGCACGGAGCTGCCGCTGTACGAACCCCGACACCCCACGGCCCTCGACCTTCCCGGCTGACCCAAACCGGTCATATAACCTCATACGTAACGACACGTCACTCGAACGCCCCACCTCAATGATCGACGCATCTCATATCTGAGATAACGTGACGGCATGGCAGACGACTACCTCGTACGCATCGGCAAGCTCATCCGTGACGCACGGCAGCACCGCGGCTGGACCCAGACGCAGCTCGCCGAAGCCCTGGCCACCAGTCAGAGCGCCGTCAACCGGATCGAACGCGGCAACCAGAACATCAGCCTTGAGATGATCGCCCGCATCGGCGAGGCCCTCGACAGCGAGATCGTGTCCCTGGGCTACGCCGGCCCGATGCACCTCCGCGTCGTCGGCCGCCGCCGGCTCTCCGGTTCCATCGACGTCAAGACCAGCAAGAACGCCTGCGTCGCCCTGCTCTGCGCCACCCTCCTCAACAAGGGCCGCACCGTGCTGCGCCGGGTGGCGAGGATCGAGGAGGTCTTCCGCCTCCTCGAAGTGCTCAACTCCATCGGCGTCCGCACCCGCTGGATCAACGACGGCATGGACCTGGAGATCGTGCCGCCGGCCGAGCTGGACATGGAGTCCATCGACGCCGAGGCCGCCATCCGCACCCGCTCCATCATCATGTTCCTCGGCCCGCTGCTGCACCGCCTGGACCGCTTCAAGCTGCCGTACGCCGGCGGCTGCGACCTCGGCACGCGCACGATCGAGCCGCACATGATCGCGCTGCGCCGCTTCGGGCTGGACATCACCGCCACCGAGGGCCTCTACCACGCGCAGGTCGAGACGGCGGTCACCCCCGACCGCCCGATCGTCCTGACCGAGCGCGGCGACACCGTGACCGAGAACGCCCTCCTCGCCGCCGCCCGCCACGACGGCGTCACCGTCATCCGCAACGCCTCCTCCAACTACATGGTCCAGGACCTGTGCTTCTTCCTGGAGGCGCTGGGCGTCCGGGTCGACGGCGTCGGCACCACCACCCTCACCGTGCACGGCGTCCCGGAGATCGACGTGGACGTCGACTACTCCCCCTCCGAGGACCCGGTCGAGGCGATGAGCCTCCTCGCCGCGGCCGTCGTCACCGAGTCCGAGCTGACGATCCGCCGGGTGCCGATCGAGTTCCTGGAGATCGAGCTCGCGGTCCTGGAGGAGATGGGCCTCGACCACGACCGCTCCGCCGAGTACGCCGCCGACAACGGCCGCACCCGCCTGGTCGACCTCACGGTCCGCCCCTCCAAGCTGGAGGCGCCGATCGACAAGATCCACCCGATGCCCTTCCCGGGCCTCAACATCGACAACGTCCCCTTCTTCGCCGCCATCGCGGCCACCGCGCAGGGCCAGACCCTCATCCACGACTGGGTCTACGACAACCGCGCCATCTACCTGACGGACCTCAACCGCCTCGGCGGCCGCCTCCAGCTCCTCGACCCCCACCGCGTCCTGGTCGAGGGCCCCACCCGCTGGCGCGCCGCCGAGATGATGTGCCCGCCCGCCCTCCGCCCGGCCGTCGTCGTCCTCCTGGCGATGATGGCCGCCGAAGGGACCTCCGTCCTCCGCAACGTCTACGTCATCAACCGCGGCTACGAGGACCTGGCGGAACGCCTCAACTCGGTCGGCGCCCAGATCGAGATCTTCCGCGACATCTGAGCCCCTCCCCCTGCTCCACGCCTCACCCCCGTGCCGCACGCGAAGGCCCCGCCGGACGGCGGGGCCTTCGTGGCGGTGCGGGCGGGGGTCAGCCTCCCGGCATCACGCCGCCTCCCTTCAGGCGTTCGATGTCGGAGGGGCGGACCTTGATGACGAAGAGGGCTATCAGGAAGGACACGATGGCGAAGGCGGCGGCGACGACGAAGCCGGCGGAGACGCCGGAGGTGAGGACCTGGTCGCCCCAGGGGGGCGGGAGCTGGCCGGTCTCGGCGAAGCGAGCCTTCTCCAGGGGGCCCGCCTGGGCCAGGAAGGCGGGGACCTGTTCGTCGGCCTCGTTGCGGCTGGCGGTGCCGAAGACGGTGACCAGGATGGAGAGGCCCAGCGAACCGCCCACCTGCTGGGTGGCGTTGAGGAGGCCGGAGGCGGCGCCGGACTCGGCGGGCTGGACGTTGGAGAGGGCCATCAGGGTCAGCGAGACGAACATGAAGCCCATGCCGGCGCTGAAGACCAGCATCGGGCCGAGGATCGAGCCCGCGTAGGTGGAGTGGACGTCCGTCAGGGTCAGCCAGGAGAGGCCCACCGCGAGGCAGAGGGAGCCGAGGACCATGAAGGGCTTCGGGCCGAACTTCGGGAGGAACTGGGAGGTGAGGCCGGCCACCACCGCGATCACCGCGCTGACCGGCAGGAAGGCCAGTCCCGCCTCCAGTGGGCTGAAGCCGAGGACCTGTTGCACGAAGAGGGTCAGGAAGAAGAACATCCCGAAGATCGCCGCCGCCAGACAGAGCATCATGCCGTACGTGCCCGCCCTGTTGCGGTCGGCGAACATGTGCAGCGGGGTGATCGGCTGCCGGCTCCGGCGCTCCACCAGGATGAAGGCGACCAGCAGGACCACCGCCGCGCAGAACGAGGCGATCGTCCAGGGATCGCTCCAGCCCTCCTGCGCCGCGCGGATGAAGCCGTACACCAGCGCCACCATGCCGAGGGTCGACGTCAGCGCGCCCGCCAGGTCGAAGTGGCCCGGATGGCGTTCGGACTCCTTGACGTGACGGGGGGTCAGGATCGCGATCATCACCGCGATCGGCACGTTCACGAAGAAGATCCAGCGCCAGTCGAGCCATTCGACGAGCATGCCGCCCGCGAGCAGTCCGATCGCGCCGCCGGCCGCCGACACGCCCGCGAACACGCCGAAGGCCCGGTTGCGTTCGGGCCCTTCCTCGAAGGTGGTCGTGATCAGGGAGAGCGAGGTCGGCGAGGCGATCGCGCCGCCGACGCCCTGGAGGGCCCGGGCCGCGAGGAGTTGCCATCCCTCCTGCGCGAACCCGCCGAGCAGGGAGGCGAATCCGAAGAGCAGCACACCGAAGATGAAGACGCGGCGCCTGCCGAGGATGTCGCCGGCCCGCCCGCCGAGCAGGAGGAGACCACCGAAGGTCAGCGTGTAGGCGTTGACCACCCAGGAGAGGCTGGTGGTCGAGAAGTCGAGATCGCTCTGGATGTGGGGCAGTGCGATGTTGACGATGGTGATGTCGAGGACGACCATCAGCTGGCAGGAGGCGATGACGAACAGGGCGATGCCCTTGCCGTCGCCCGCTCTGGAGGGGGTGGGGTCCACCGCCGGAGTCGTCGGCTTCGGTGTACTACTCATGATGCGTTCATGGGCATCGCGCCCTCACCGCAGGAGCCGTGGGCCGGACGGTCCACCTTTCGACCCTAAGCCCGACCTCCGGACGCGACCAGTCGATCAAGCCCCGCCGGACGCCGTCCAGTTCGACACCCCGCCCGCTCCGCCAGGCCGGTTCGCCCCTCGTCGGGTGAAAATGCGGGTATGTGGGCCCTCTCCGCCGCCCTCGGGCGTCCCGGTCGCCCTCCGCACCCGTATCGCGGAGTGGCGACGTCCGTCACCGATGCGATACACGACTGTCCGTGTCGCCCGCCCGAGGGGCCGGGGCCGTGGAACTGACGCGCTCCGGGCACGTCGACGGCTTCGCCCGCGACCGGCTGCCGCCCGCCTCTCAGTGGCCCCGGCTGCTCTTCGAGCTGCCCGGGCTCGACTACCCCGAACGGCTCAACTGCGCCGTCGAACTCCTCGACCGGACGGCGGAACGGCTCGGCGACGAGCGGCCCGCCGTCCACGACGGGGAGGGCGGGACCTGGAGCTACGGGGGACTGCGCGAACGCGTCGACCGCCTCGTCCGGGTGCTCACCGGCGAGCTGGGGCTGCGGCCCGGCCACCGGGTGCTGCTGCGCGGCCCCACCACGCCCTGGCTCGCCGCCTGCTGGCTCGCCGTCGTGAAGGCCGGCGGGATCGCCGTCACCGTCCCGGCGCAACAGCGCGCCGCCGAACTCGCCTTCGCCGCGGAGACGGCCGCCTGCTCCCTCGCCCTGTGCGACGCGGGCGCGCTCGACGAACTGCTGGCCGCCCGCGTCCCGGGCCTGACGGTCGTCCCGTTCGGCGGCGACGGACCGGACGACCTCCTCGCCCGCGCCGGACGCCGGGCACCCGGACCGTCCCCCGCCGCCGACACCGCCGCCGACGACGTGGCCCTGATCGCCTTCACCTCCGGCACCACCGGCCGCCCCAAGGGCTGCGTCCACTTCCACCGGGACGTCCTCGCCGCCGCCGACACCTTCTCCGCGCGGGTCCTGAGGCCCCGTCCGGACGACGTCTTCGCCGGCTCCCCGCAGCTCGCCTTCACCTTCGGCCTCGGCGGGCTGCTGGTCTTCCCGCTGCGCGCCGGCGCCTCCACCATCCTGATGGACCGGGCCGGGCCCCAGCAGCTCCTCGCCACGATCGGCCGGGACCGGGTCTCGGTGCTCTTCACCGCGCCCACCGCGTACCGGGCGATGCTCGGCCTCCTCGACGCCGGCTCGGCCGCCGACCTGTCCTCGCTGCGCCGCTGCGTCTCGGCCGGCGAGCACCTGCCCGACGCCGTCTGGACCGCCTGGTACGCCAGGACCGGGCTCCGGCTCATCAACGGCCTCGGCACCACCGAGCTGCTCCACATCGTCGTCGCCGCCGCCGACGCCGACAGCGGCCCCGGCACCACCGGCCGCCCGGTGCCGGGCTGGCGGGCCGCCGTCCTCGGCCCGGACGGCCGGCCCGTCCCCGACGGACGGGAGGGGCTGCTCGCCGTGCGCGGCCCGGTCGGCTGCCGCTATCTGGCCGACCCCCGCCAGACGGAGTACGTGCGCCACGGCTGGAACGTCACCGGCGACCGGTACGTCCGTGAGCCGGACGGCCGGTTCCGGTACGTCTCGCGCGCCGACGACATGATCATCTCGGCCGGGTACACGATCGCCGGTCCCCAGGTGGAGGAGGTGCTCCTCGACCATCCGGACGTCGTCGAGACGGCCGTGGTGGGCCGTCCCGACCCGCTGCGCGGCCAGGTCGTCGTCGCCTACGCGGTGGTACGGGACGGGGTGCCGCGCGACACGGCCACCGCCGCCGCGCTGCGCTCCTTCGTGCGCGCCCGGCTCGCCCCGTACAAGTCGCCCCGCGCGGTGGTCTTCGTGGACGCGCTCCCCCGCACCGCCACCGGCAAGCTCCAGCGCCACCGGCTGCGCGTTCCGCCGGGTCCGGAGAGCACGGGTCCGGAGAGCACGGGGCCGAAGACCACGGGGCCGGAGACCACGGGGCCGGAGCCGGCGGAACCGGAGCCGCCCCGGTCCGATCCGACGGGTCCGGTCCGTACGGCCTAAAGTGATCACGTGGCCGAGCAGCACACCCCCCGTTCCCTGATCGTCTCCCTCTACGGCGCCTACGGCCGACCGTCGGAGGGGACGCCGATGCCGGTGGCCGCGCTGATCCGGCTGCTCGCGGTGGTCGGCGTGGACGCTCCCTCGGTGCGTTCCTCGGTGTCCCGGCTCAAGCGGCGCGGACTGCTGCTGTCCCGCCGGACCCCCGACGGCGCGGCCGGTTACGCCCTGTCCGACGACGCCCGCCGGCTCCTGGAGGACGGCGACCGGAGGATCTACGCCCGGACCGAGCCCTCGCCGGCGGACGGCTGGGTCCTCGCCGTCTTCTCCGTGCCCGAGCAGGAGCGGCACAAGCGGCACCTGCTGCGCTCCCGGCTCGGGCGGCTGGGTTTCGGGACGGCGGCGCCGGGCGTGTGGATCGCGCCCGCCCGGCTGTACGAGGAGACCCGCAACACCCTGGAGCGGCTCGGTCTCTCCCCGTACGTGGACTTCTTCCGCGGCGACCACCTCGGCTACACGGCGACGGCGGAGGCGGTGGCCCGCTGGTGGGACCTGCCGGCGATCGCGCGGCTGCACGAGGAGTTCCTGGCCGGTCACGAGCCCGTCCTCGCCGCCTGGCGCGAGGCCCCGGGCACGGAGGAGGACGCCTACCGGGACTACCTCCTCACCCTCGACGCCTGGCGCCGGCTGCCGTACGCGGACCCGGTCCTGCCGCCCGGGCTGCTGCCCGCGGACTGGCCGGGGCGGCGGTCGGCGGAGGTCTTCGCCGGGCTGCACGGGCTGCTGTGGGAGCGGGGCGCGGAGTACGTACGGTCCGTGGAGAAGGACCTGTAGGCCCGTACGGGCGGGGACCTGGGACCCACCAGGGTCGGGAGGGGGGCCTCTGTGGCCGGTTGTCGCTCCCCTATATGGTTGAAACCAGGACGTCCCGGGTCACGCCCGCCCTGATTTCCGGACGCCCGCCCGCCACCCCTGCGAAGGGAGTCCGCCCCCCATGCCCCCTAAAGTCACCGGCCCCGGGGGCGCGCGCCCCCCCCGGCCGGGGGGGGGGGGGGGGGGGGGCCCCACGCCCGCCCCCCGC
>NZ_JBHTST010000174.1:0-15164 GCF_042794995.1 Streptomyces sp. NPDC056503 | reverse complement strand
CCTGGCCCCCCCCCCGTGGCAGGTCTTCTCCGGCGGTGGGGTGTGGCCCACCCGGGTCCGCGTGGGGTCTAGGGCGGGGGCGCCCGTCGGGCGCCCCCGCGCCCAGGCCCGGGCCGCCGCCGGGGCCTCCGACGGGGCCGCCGAGGAGGCCGTCGACGGAGCGGCCGACGGCGGGGAGCCGGCCGACGACCACTGAACGCCGCGCGGGCGTTAGGCTCGCCGCAGAGGAAGGGACGGGCGCCGGGCAATGAAGATCGATCTCACGGACACCAACTCCAGCGCGATCAACAAGGCGATCCTGGAGGGCCGGCGGGCCGTCGGCACCCCCGCCGTCGGCGTCGTCCTCACCCTGGTGATCGTCACCGACGAGGAGAACGCCTACGACTCGGTGCGGGCCGCCAACGAGGCATCGAAGGAGCATCCTTCGCGCACCCTCGTGGTCATCCGCCGCCGGGCGCTCTCCCCGCGCGAGCGGAACGTCACCCGGCTCGACGCCGAGGTCCGGCTCGGCACCGACGCCGGTTCGGGCGAGACGGTGCTGCTCCGCCTCCACGGCGAACTCGGCGCCCGCGCCGACTCGGTGGTGCTGCCGCTGCTGCTGCCCGACGCCCCCGTCGTCGTCTGGTGGCCGGTCGACGCCCCGGCCGTCCCCTCCAAGGACCCGCTCGGCGCCCTCGCCCAGCGGCGGATCACCGACTCGTACGCGGTCGAGGACCCGCTCCGCGCGCTGGCCGCGCGGGCCGTCTCGTACGCCCCCGGTGACACCGACCTGGCCTGGACCCGGCTCACCCCCTGGCGTTCCATGCTGGCCGCCGCCCTCGACCAGGCCGGCACGGAGGTCGTCTCGGCCGCGGTGGAGGCCGAGGAGGCCAACCCCAGCGCCGAGTTGCTGGCCCGCTGGTTCGAGGTCCGGCTCGGCATCCCGGTCGAGCGGATCGTCTCCGAGGGGCCGGTCGTGACCGCCGTCCGGATGGGCACCCCGCAGGGGGAGGTCCGGATCGACCGCCCGGAGGGCCCGGTCGCCCGGCTCGCCATCCCCGGCCAGCCGAGCCGCGTCATGGCGCTCAAGGTTCGCACGACCGCGGAGCTGATCGCCGAGGAGCTGCGCCACCTCGACCCCGACGACGCCTACGAGGCGGCCCTGGAGGGCGGTCGCTCCTGAGCCGCCGCCCGGTCCGTCGTCCCTGAGGGGCGGACGGGACAAGGTCGGGCCGGACGCGGGGCGGGACAGGGCCGGGCCGGTCCCGGACGTATCGGACGGCGGCGCCCCAGGCGAATCCTTTTTCTCGCCCATGGGTGCATACGGGTGATCCTGGAGCGTTCGGGGCTTTTCCCGTGCTTATGATCCACTGCTGTGACAGAGAGTCAGTATGCCCAGGTCGCGGGGGAGTTCGCGGACGTGGTCATCGTCGGGGCGGGTCCCGCGGGTCTGGTGCTGGGGAACATCCTGCTGCGCCACGGCGTCGACTGCGTCGTCCTCGAACGCGCCGACCGCGACTGCGTGGAGAACCGGGCCCGTGCCGGCTTCCTCGCGCCGAACACCGTGCGGATCCTGGAGCGCAACGGCATCGGCGAGGGGGTGCGACGCCACGGCCGGGAGCACGGCGTCTGCGAGTTCCGCACCGAGGACGGCCGCTTCCGCCTCGACTACCGGGGCCTCGGCAAGGGGGAGCCCCACACCGTCTACCCCCAGCACGAGCTGGTGACCGACCTGCTCGCCCGGTTCCTCGACGCCGGAGGACGGGTCCGCTTCGCCACGGAGGCGGTCGCCGTCTCCGGCGCGGACGGCCCGGCCCCCACGGTGACCGTGCGGGAGGAGGACGGGCGCCCCGTGCGGTGGCGGGCCCGGTACGTCGCCGCCTGCGACGGGCGCCACGGCGTCGGCCGGCGCTCCCTGCCACCCGGCGCGGTGCGCCACCACCGCGATCACGGCGTCTCCTGGCTGGGCCTGCTCGCCGAGGCGCCGCCGAGCCTGGACGCCGTGGGGTACGCGGTCCACCCGCGGGGATTCGCCGGGCACATGGCCCGCTCCGCCGACGTCACCCGCTACTACCTCCAGTGCGCCCGCGGCACCCGCGCCGAGGCGTGGGACGACGACCGGGTCTGGGACGAACTCGACCTGCGCATGCGGGCGTCCGCGTACGGGCCCCTGCGGCGCGGCCGGATCGTCCAGCGCGCCGTCGTCGACCTCGAGTCCGACGTCCTCGAACCACTGCGCCACGGCGCGCTGTTCCTCGTGGGCGACGCCGCCTCCCTGATCAGCCCGTCCGCCGCGAAGGGGGCGAACCTCGCCGTCCTCGAGGCCGAACTCCTGGCCCTGGCGCTGGTCGACGCCCTGGCCCACGACGACTCCGCGGGCCTCGACCGCTACTCCGAGCGGTGTCTCGAACACATCTGGCGGGCCCAGGAGTTCTCGCACTGGATGATCCGCCTGCTGCACGACACCCCGGGCCCCGGGCGCGACTCCCTCTTCCAGGAGCGCCTGCGGTACGCGCGGATCACCGCGCTGCGCGACTCCGCGTCCCAGCGGAACTGGTTCGCCGAGCACTACACGGGCATCTGAGGCCCCCTCACCTTCCTTCTCCCGCGCACCTCCTCCGCCCCGCGTGGCCCCGCCGCGTGGGGGTCCGTCCCACTCCTCCTCCACCCTGGACAGGGAATGCACTCCGAACGACGCTCCGCCATGCCCGCATGTCCGACACCCGCTCCTCCGACACCCGCTCCTCCGGCACCCGCTCTTCCGGCACCCGCTCCTCCGGCACCCGCTCCTCCGGGCCCGACGCCGGCGACGACCGCCGGTGGCGACGCGGGACGGCTGGAGGCGGCGGCCCGGTTCGTCCGGGAGCAGGACACCTCCCTCCTGCTCGCGCGCGTCCTGCCCGGCCTCGACGGCCCCGAACTACGGGCGTTCACCGACCGGTGCCGCTTCGCGCACGCCGCCCTGCTGGTCTTCCCCTCCGGCGAGGCGGCGCTCGGGGCGGAGCTGGCGGCCTGCGGGCTGGTCCCCGACGCGGAGGCGCAGCCCAGCGTCGTCGTCCGCGACCGCCTCGCCGTCCGCTACGCCCGCCGTCCCGCCGATCTTGACGTAAGGATTCTCCGCCCGGGGGTCCGGGGTCCCGCCGGGGAGCGGAGGGCGGTCGAGGTGTTCGTGATGACCGTGCCGCCGGGGTCCCCGCTGGCCGGGATCGCCGCCGACGAACGGGTACGGGACCGTGAGGCCCACCTCGCCTTCGACGTCGAGCGCCCCGACCCGCTGGTGCTGCGCGGGCTGCTGGCGGGCTTCGCGCGGCACGGCGCGGTCGCGGACGGGGGCGGCTACAACCCGCACGAGGACGGCACCGTCTTCTACTTCTCCGCCCCCGAGTCCACCAAGACCCCTTACCCGCGCGTGGAGTTGTACGCGAGCGGCGATCACCGGGAGGTCCTGGCCGAGCATCTGGACCGGATCCCGCAGCCGGCGGAAACGCTCCTGCGGCAGCTGACCGGGGCGTGGACCACGCAGGCCCTGGCGGCGTGCGCGGAACTCCGGCTCCCGGAGGCCATGGACCGGGCCGCCGGGACGGGCGTCCCGGAGCTGGCCCGCGCCGTCGGCGCCCACCCGGAGAGCCTGGCGGTCCTGCTGCGCTACCTCGCCATGCTGGGCGTGGTCGCCGAGGGGCCGGACGGCTTCCGTCTCACCGACGCCGGCGCGCTGCTGCGCTCCGGGGCCCGGTACTCGATGCGGCCCCTGGCGCTGATGTACGGCGGACCCTTCTACCAGTCCTTCGCGCACCTCGCCCACGCCGTGCGCAGCGGGGAACCCGGCTTCGACCACCTCTACGGCGAGAACCACTTCGACCACTTCGCCCGCGATCCCGCGCTCGCCGACCTGTTCGACCGGTCCATGGTGTCGAGCGGGCTCCTCTTCGACGCCCTTCCGGGCCACCCGGTCCTCACCGCCGCCGCCGAGGGGCGCCGCACCGTCGTCGACATCGCCGGCGGCACCGGGGAACTCCTCGGCCGCGTCCTGACCGCCCACCCCGACCTGCGCGGCGTCCTCCTCGAACGTCCCCACGTCCTCGCCGCGGCGCGGGCGCGGCTGGCCGCCGAGGGGCTCGACGGGCGCTGCGACCTCCGCGCGGGCGACTTCGCGGACGTGCCCTCCGGGGCCGGGGTCTATCTGCTCTCCCGGGTCCTGCACGACTGGGACGACGAGCGCTGCCGGAGCATCCTGCGGTACTGTGCCGCCGCCATGGCGCCGGACGCGGACCTCCTCGTCGTGGAGCGCCTCCTGCCCGCCGACGGCGCCCCCTCGCTCGCCACCGCGTGGGACCTCCACATGCTGTGCAACACCGGGGGCCGGGAACGCACCGCCGGCCAGTACGCCCGCCTCTTCGCCGACTGCGGTCTCGAACTCGTCGGCCACACCGGGCTCGCGCTGGGCGCCCACGTCCTCCACGCCCGCGGACGGGCGCGGTGACGCCGGAGCGCCACCCGCCCGGCGGGGGCGGGTGGCGCCGTCCGGGTCAGACCCGCTGCCAGAGCGCCGGGACGTTCGGCGGCTCCCAGCCCGTCTGCGCCTGGTGGCCCTGGAGGCAGCGGTAGGTGGAACCGCCGTACGTGACCGTGGCGCCGGCCGCGTACACGGTGCCCGCCTTCCACGTGCCGCCCGGCTCCGGCTCGCCCGGGCCGGGGCCGGGGCCCGGGTCGGAGCCGGTGGTCTTCAGGGTGAGGCCGTAGTTCGACAGGATCGGGTTCAGCGGCTGGAAGTACGTGGTGCCGCCGCTGGAGCAGTTGCCGGAGCCGCCCGAGGTGACGCCCTGGGCCTGGCTGCCGGAGATGTACGAGCCGCCCGAGTCGCCCGGCTCGGCGCACACGGTCGTCCGGGTCACGCCGGAGATCGTGCCCTCCGGGTAGGTGACGCTCGTGTTGTGCTGCTGGACGGTGCCGCAGTGCCAGCCGGTGGTGGAGCCGGAGCGGCAGACGGAGGAGCCCACGGGCTGGAGCACGGAGCCCGTGACCTGCACGTTCGCACCGCCCGCGCCCTTCACGTACGGGGTCGAGGTCCAGCTGCTGTTGGCCGCGACCCACGCCATGTCGTTGCCGGGGAAGATCGAGCCCTGGAAGCTGCCCTGCGCGACCTGGTTGTAGCCGCTGGTGGTCTGGCCGGCGCGGCCGCAGTGGCCGGCCGTCGCGAAGCCCTGGGTGGTGCCCCGGGTGACCGGGAACCCGACCGAGCAGCGTCCGCCGCCGCCCATGTAGTAGGCGTCGCCGCCCCGGAGGTCGTAGAGCGGGCGCGGCGCCTCGGCGCTCCGCTCCACCCGCACCAGCTCCCGCGGCACCCCGGTGGCCGCCGCGAGCCGGGCCCCGGCGCCGGCCCGGACCTCCTCGACGACCAGGACGTTGGCGCGCACGTCCACGTACCGCACCGGCGCGTCGGCGCCCGCCAGCCGGTCCAGGGCGGCCTTCGCCCGCTCCAGCGAGGACAGGTCGTGCCGGACGAGCCGGCCGGTGGCCCCGGCCGCCCGGATCGCGGCGAGGTCGGCGGCGCGGGTGGTGGCCACGGTCAGGGAGCCGGACTCGGCCCCGTCGACCCAGGCCCCGGCGAAGGAGCCGCCGATCCGGTCGCGGAGCAGGGCGGCGGCTCCGCCCGCCTCGGCCTCGTTGACGAGTCGCCGTTCCGCCTGGGCCCGGGTCAGGCCCAGGTCGCGGCCCATCGCGGCGAGCAGTTCGGGCTGGGCCTCGGTGGCGCCGAGCGCGGCAGCGGCGCTCCGCGCGGCCGGGGCGGTCCCGGGGGAGGGCGGGGCGGCGGTGGCGGACCCGGCCTGAAGGCCGGCCAGCACCATCCCGGCGGCGGCCAGCACGGTACACGCCGCGCGGGCGTGTCGTCGGAGCATGGGGAGTCTCCTCGGTTCTCGGTGGGGGATCTGCCGAGAACCGTAGGAAGGCGCCCGGGGGAGAGGGGACCCTCCGGTCGGCCCCCTCCCGCGCGTTATGGCCCCGACGGCGCGGGTGCTCCGCCCCCGGGACGGTTGCGCGGGGCGCCGGGCCGGCCCCTCAGGGCCCCGCGTCCGCCGTCCGTCCCGCGCTGCGGGCCAGTGCCTCGGCGTGGGCTTCGCGGGAGTGGGCGAGGACGGCCGCGGCGCGGGCGGCCGCGCGGCCCTCGGGGTGCCAGCCGAGGAGGTGGCGCCAGACGAGGGGGGCGCCGGTCAGCGGGCGGGTGACGATGCCGGGGGTGGCCGGGAAGGTCGCCCGGCAGAGGCCCACCGCGCGGCCCACCTGGACCAGGTGGACGCAGGAGGCGGTGTCCGTCTCGTACACCCGGGCCGGGGTGAAGCCGGCCCGGACGCACGCGGCGGCGAAGCAGTCGCCGAAGCAGCCGTCGCCGGGCACGTCCGTCCAGTCGGCGGTGGCCAGTTCGGCGAGCGCGACCCGCGGGCGGGCGGCCAGCGGATGGCCGGTCGCCAGCATCACGTACACCGGGTCGCGGGCGACCTCGGTCCAGGCGAGCCGTCCCGCCTCCGGCGGGGTGCTCTCCCCGCAGACGCCGACGAGTGCGAAGTCGAGCCGCCCGGCGACCACTCCGCGCGCGACGTCCCGTTCCGACCAGGAGGTGTACGTGGTCACCTGGGCGTCCGGCTCCGCCCGGGCGAGCCGGTCCACCAGGCCGCCGAGCAGCGGTCCGTGGGTCCCGCCGAGCCGGTGCCCGGTGGCGCCGTCCCGGGCGAACCGGACGGCCTCCTCCTGGAGTTCGCAGACGGCGGGCAGCACCACCCGGGCCCGGTCGAGGACCAGGTCGCCGAGCGCGGTGGCCCGGACGCCGTCCCGGCCGCGTACGAACAGGGCGCCTCCCAGGGCCCGTTCGATCCGCTTGAGCTGGGCGCTCAGGGCGGGCTGCGCCAGTCCGAGGGCGGTCGCCGCGCGCGTGAGGCTGCCGGCCTCGGCGATGGCCCGGACCGTCTTCAGGTGCCGCAACTCCAAGTCCATGGGCCCAGCTTGACGCCGGACGGCCGACAGGTCCAGACCAAGGCGGGCGGCGGGGCTATCGGGCGCGGAGCCGCTCCGGCAGCCAGGCGAGCTGCGCGGCCTGCTGGAAAGCGCCGCCGCCCTCGTGGTCGTTGAAGTCGTAGACCTCGATCGCCTTGTCCTCGTGCGCGTACGCGTTGAAGGCGGCGAACACCGTCGACGGCGGGCACGTCAGGTCCTCCAGCGCGGTGGAGAACAGCGCGGGCGCGGTCGCCCGGGCCGCGAAGTGCACCCCGTCGAAGTAGGCGAGGGTCTCCCGCACCCGCTCCACCCGGCCCCGGTGCGTCTTCAGGTAGTTGCCGATCTCCCGGTACGGCGTCCGGTCCGTGACCGTCGTCGCGCGCGGGAAGTCGCACAGGAACGGCACGTCGGGCGCCACCGCCACCAGGTCCGGCACCAGCCCCGAGACGGCGATGGTGATGCCGCCGCCCTGGCTGATCCCGGTCACCGCGGTGCGCTCCGCGTCGACGAGCGGATGCGACCGGGCCGCCTCCACCGCGCGCACCGCGTCCGTGTACAGGCGCCGGTAGTAGTACGTCTCCGGGTCCTCGACGCCCCGGGTCATGAAGCCGGGGAACGCCGGCGCGCTGCCCACCGGGTCCGCGGTGTCGCCGGGCGCCCAACCGCTGCCCTGGCCGCGGGTGTCCATCACGAAGTGCGCGAACCCGGCCGAGGCCCACAGCAGATGGCTGTGCGCGAGCCCGCGCCCGCCGCCGTACCCCAGGAACTCCACGACGACCGGCACCGGTTCGGTGACCCCGGCGGGGACGACGAACCAGCCCTTGACCGGCTGCCCGTCGAAACCGGAGTACGTCACGTCGTACGTCTCCACCGTCGCGAGCCCCGTCGTCACGCGCTCGAACCGGGCGTCCAGCCCGTGCTTCCGCGCCGCGCCGAGCGTCCTCGCCCAGAACGCGTCGAAGTCCTCCGGCTCGACCGACTCGCTGCGGTAGTCGCGGAGCCGGTCGAGGGGCATGTCGAAGAGGGTCATGAATACCGCCTGGTCAGCTGGGCACGTTCGGGATGTCGACCGGTCGGACCCGGCCCGGCCCACCCTAGCCCGGACTTCCTGCGAATTCATATACGTGAACGATCGTCGGATGCCGGTACGACGACGGCGTCCTCCCCGCGGCGGGCGGCATCAGGACGTCCGCGCGCGAGCCTTCTTCACGGAGGCGCCGGGGGAGGCCAAGGTGGGGGCGACAGCGGCGAACGGAGGGGTGTGGTGATTGTCGGAGTCCTCAAGGAGGCGCGGGACGGCGAGCGGCGCGTGGCGGCGACGCCCGCCACGGTCGAGAAGATCCGCGGGCTCGGGTACGAGGTCGTCGTCGACCCGGACGCGGGCGCCGCGGCGGGCTTCGCCGACAGCGCGTACGAGGCGGCCGGCGCCCGCGTCGGCGAGGCGGTGGCGGCCGACGTCGTGCTCGGCGTGAACGCCCCGGAGCCGGAGCGGCTGGACCGGGTGCGCCCCGGAGCCACGGTCATCGCCCTGTTCGCCCCGGCGTTCGACCCCGCGATGGTCGAGGACCTGGGCCGGCGCCCCCTCACCGTCCTGTCCATGGACGCCGTGCCCCGCATCAGCCGGGCCCAGTCCATGGACGTCCTCTCCTCGATGGCGAACATCGCCGGCTACCGCGCCGTCGTCGAGGCGGCCCACGAGTTCGGCCGCTTCTTCACCGGCCAGGTGACCGCCGCCGGCAAGGTCCCGCCCGCCCGGGTCCTCGTCGCCGGCGCGGGCGTCGCCGGACTCGCCGCCATCGGCACCGCCGGCTCGCTCGGCGCGGTCGTCCGGGCCACCGACCCGCGCCCCGAAGTCGCCGACCAGGTCCGCTCGCTGGGCGGCGAGTACCTGGCGATCGAGTCCCCCGAGACGGAGGTGTCGGCGACCGGCTACGCCAAGGAGATGGGCGACGACTACAAGGCCCGCGAGGCCGCCCTCTACGCCGAGCAGTGCCGCGAGGCCGACATCGTCGTCACCACCGCCCTCGTCCCCGGCCGCCCCGCGCCCCGGCTGATCACCGCGGAGACGGTGGCCGCCATGAGACCCGGCTCGGTGATCGTGGACATGGCCGCCGCCAACGGCGGCAACGTCGAGGGCACCGTACCGGGGGAGCGCACCGTCACCGCGAACGGCGTGACGATCCTCGGCTACACCGACCTCGCCGGCCGCCTCCCCGCCCAGGCCTCCCAGCTCTACGGCACCAACCTCCTCAACCTCCTGAAGCTCCTGACCCCCGCCGCGGACGGCCGGCTCGTCCTGGACTGGGACGACCCCGTGCAGCGCTCCGTGACCGTCGTGCGCGACGGCGAACCGTCCTGGCCCCCGCCGCCCGTCCAGGTGTCGGCCGCCCCCGCGACCCCCGCCGACAGGACCCCGGTCCCCGTCTCCCCGGTGAAGACGCCGATGAGCCCGGGGCGGCGGTTCACCGGGGTCGCCCTCGGCGCCCTCGCGCTCTTCCTCGTCGTCGGCTTCGCCCCCGCCGCGCTCCTGCCCCACGTCACCGTCTTCGTCCTCGCGATCGTCATCGGCTACTACGTCATCGGGCACGTCCACCACGCCCTGCACACCCCGCTGATGTCGGTGACCAACGCGATCTCCGGGATCATCGTCGTCGGCGCGCTGCTCCAGATCGGACACGGCGACACCGTCGTCACCGTGCTCTCCGCCCTCGCCATCCTGCTGGCCGGCATCAACGTCTTCGGCGGCTTCGCGGTGACGCGCCGCATGCTCGGAATGTTCAACAGGAGCTGACATGTCCGCCACCCACGCCGCCCAGGCGGCCTACCTCGTCGCCGCCCTGCTCTTCATCCTCGCCCTCGCCGGACTCTCCAAGCACGAGTCGGCCCGGCTCGGCAACGCCTTCGGCATGCTCGGCATGGCCGTCGCCCTCGTCGCCACCGTCGTCCTCGCCGCCGACCGGGGCCTCGGCGCCGGCGCCGCCGGACTGCTCGCCGCCGCCATGCTGGCCGGCGCGCTCATCGGCCTCTGGCGCGCCCGCGGCGTCGAGATGACCGGCATGCCCGAACTCATCGCCCTGCTCCACTCCTTCGTCGGCCTCGCCGCCGTCCTCGTCGGCTGGAACGGCTACCTCGACGTGGAGCACCACCCCGGCGGCACCGAGGCCGCGGCCCTCGACGCGCTCGGCACCCTGGGCATCCACCACGCCGAGGTCCTCGTCGGCGTCTTCATCGGCGCCGTCACCTTCACCGGCTCCGTCGTCGCCTACCTCAAGCTCGCCGGCCGCGTCGACTCCAGGCCGCTGACGCTCCCCGGCAAGAACGCCCTCAACCTCGGTGCGCTCGCCCTCTTCCTCGTCCTCACCGTCCGCTTCACCGTCGAGCCCGCCCTCTGGCTGCTCGTCGCCGCCACCGCCCTGGCCCTGGCCCTCGGCTGGCACCTGGTCGCATCCATCGGCGGCGGCGACATGCCGGTCGTCGTCTCGATGCTCAACAGCTACTCCGGCTGGGCGGCCGCCGCCTCCGGCTTCCTCCTCGGCAACGACCTGCTGATCGTCACCGGCGCCCTCGTCGGCTCCTCCGGCGCCTACCTCAGCTACATCATGTGCCGGGCGATGAACCGCTCCTTCCTCGCCGTCATCGCCGGCGGCTTCGGCATCGAGGCCCCCGCCGGCTCCGAGGTCGACTACGGCGAGCACCAGGAGATCACCGCCCAGGGCGCCGCCGAACTCCTCGCCGCCGCCCGCTCCGTCATCATCACCCCCGGCTACGGCATGGCCGTCGCCCAGGCCCAGTACCCGGTCGCCGAACTCGCCTCCAAGCTCCGCGCCCAGGGTGTCGACGTCCGCTTCGGCATCCACCCCGTCGCCGGCCGCCTCCCCGGCCACATGAACGTCCTCCTGGCCGAGGCCAAGGTCCCGTACGACATCGTCCTGGAGATGGACGAGATCAACGGCGACTTCGCCGACACCGACGTCGTCCTCGTCATCGGCGCCAACGACACGGTCAACCCGGCCGGAGCCGAGGACCCGGCCAGCCCCATCGCCGGCATGCCCGTCCTGACCGTGTGGGAGGCCGGCCAGGTCGTCGTCTTCAAACGTTCGATGGCCTCCGGCTACGCGGGCGTCCAGAACCCCCTCTTCTACCGCCCCAACACCACCATGCTCTTCGGTGACGCCAAGGACCGCGTGGAGGCCATCGTCAGCGCCCTGTGACACCCGCGCACCGGCGCGTTCCGGCTCTCCGCCGCCGCGCCGGAGCGGCCGTACGGGCCCGCTGCCGGCGGCCCGCCGGGACGCGCCCGTGGCCACCGGGGCCGACGTGGAGGCCCCGGGCAAGCGGGCCCGCGCCGGTGCGCACGGGACGCCGTGATTGGGTCGCCGGGATGCGGGTAGGCGCGCGAATGTTGCGGTTTGACCGACTTTTCCTACCAGAGGAAGGCCGATTCATGCCTGTCTCCCTTGTGACCGCCTCCGGACTCGCCGCCTCCGGATCGTCCTCGCTGCTCCTGATCCTGGTGGGAGTGGTCCTGGTCGCCGTGCTGCTCGCCGCGTTCTGGTGGGGCTCGCGGCGCGTCGCCCGCAGACGGAGGTCCGCCGGCGTCACCCAGCCGCCGCCGGCCGGGGCGCGGCGCGACTCCTGGACCACCCCGGAGGACGGCCCGGACCGATGAGGAGGGCCCGGACCGATGAGGAGGGCCCGGCCCCTCCCGCGACCGAAGGAGGACGCATGAGCGGGAAGAAGCGCGAGAAGAGGGACCGGGGCGGCCCGCGCGCCCGTACCACTCCGGCGCACGCGGTGGGGGAGAGCGGCGACGAGGAGGCCCGGCGGGAGGCGGACGAGGCCGTGTCCGGCCGGAGCGGTACCGGCGGCCGCGAGGACGCCGGTGGCCACGCCGCCAAGCGGAGGCGTCCGGGCAAGGGGCGCGAGGAGCAGACGAGGGAGTACCCCTGATCCGCGGTCGGTGAGCCCGGGATGCCATTCGACGAGCAGGATGGTCGCGTCGTCGCGGAGGCGCTGGTCGTGGTGGACGAGGATGTGCCGGATCAGACGGCGCAGGGCCTCGGGCGCGGGGAGGCCCTCGGTCAGGGCGCGGACGACGACGTCGGCCAGCCGCCCCTCGCCGAACAGCTCGCCGGTGGCCGAACGGGCCTCGGTGACGCCGTCGGTGAACAGCAGCAGCCGGTCGCCGGGCTCCAGCTGGGCGGTGTGGACGGGCGGCGGCGGCATGCCGTACCCGGTCAGCCCGAGGGGCGGATGGACGGCGCGGTCGAGCGCGCCGGTCACGACGTGCCGGTCACGGATCAGGAGCGGGGGAGGGTGGCCGCAGTCGATCCAGTCCAGCCGCCCGGTGGCGGTGTCGAGGTCGGCGATGACGCAGGTCAGCAACCGCTCGGGGATCCAGCGCTCCAGGGTCCGGTCGATCTCCACGGCCATGTCGCCGAGGCCGCCGCCGGCCCGTCGGGTGGAGCGGCAGGCGGCCAGCGCCGCGGCGCTGCAGCCGCCGGAGGCGAGGTCGTGGCCCATGGCGTCCAGGAGCGCCAGGTGCAGGACGTCTCCGGCCAGGCTGTGGTCGTAGGCGTCCCCGCCCACCTCGTACGCCGGTTCCAGGACCGCGCTGGAGGTCACCGCCGCCGTGCCGATGGTGCGCGGCGGCAGGAACGCCCACAGCAGTTCGGCCTGCAGGCTCATCGGCCGGGTGCGCATGGTGCGGGCCAGGACGTCGCTGTACGGCTGCTTGGTCGCCAGGATCATGGCGACCAGGCCGGCGAGGGCCTCGCACCGGTGGAGCAGGGGAGGGTCGAGCTCCGGGGCGGTCACCCGCAGCACGCCCACCCGGCCGATGCCGTCCACGACCGGGATCCATCCCGTCCGGTCGCCCCCGCCCGCGTCCGGACGGCTCAGCCGCACCGTCTCGGTGCGGTAGGCGTGTCCGGCGAGCGAATTGTCGACGGGCAGCGTCTCCAGGTCCACGGTCCCCTCGTCGGCGACCAGCCGGCGTGCCTCCTCGGGGGTCGGAAGGGCGACCAGACCGTGCTGCTGCAGGTCGGCCACGTACACCCGGGCCCCGGTCAGCCCCAGCCGCCGCCCGGCGTCCCGCACCAGACGGGGGATCGCCCGGGGCGCGAGGCGGTGGGACGAGGCCAGCACGTCGGCCAGGACCGAACCCAGGGTGTCGACGTCCACGGGTACCAGCCTGCCCTTCGCCGCCGGGCCCCGGCCCGCGCCGGTGCCCCTCCCATCATGCGCCGCGACGGGGCCGGACGCGGCGGGCGCCGCGCGTGAGCGGCCCAGCGGTTCGTCCTCGGATGCCCGGTTTGGCGTCGGGGCCGTGGGGCACGCGGACTTCCATGAAAGTCCCGGGGTCACCGAAGGGCCGGGACGGAACAGCGCGACTCAGCGAGAGAACGCGAAAGGGTGTGAGCCGATGTCGACCGGAATCGTCCTGGTCGTCGTCGCGGTCGTCGTCGTGGCCGGCTTCGTCGCCGGTCTGGCGGTGGACCGCCGGCGGCGAACGCGACTGCGCGACCGCTTCGGGCCCGAGTACGAACGGGCCGTCGAGACGACCGGCAGCAGACGCGCCGCCGAACAGGAACTGGACGCCCGCGAACGCCGCTTCGCCGACCTGGAGATCAAGCCCGTGCCCGGCGAGGCGCGGGAGCAGTACGCCCGGCGCTGGATGCGCGTCCAGGAGGAGTTCGTGGACCGGCCCGAGGCCGCGGTCCACGACGCCGACGAGCTGGTGGCCGCCCTGATGCGCGACCGCGGCTACCCCGACGAGGGGTACGAGCAGCGGCTGCGCGACCTGTCCGTGCGACACGGCCGCACCCTGGAGCACTACCGGGCGGCCCTGGAGGTCCACGCGCTGAGCACCCACAAGTCCGCCACCACCGAACAGCTGAGGGGTGCGATGACCCACTACCGCACCCTCTTCGACGACCTGCTCGCCGACGGCGAGCCGACCGGCACCCGCCGGTCCTGACGCGGAGGCAGGAGAGATGCGACACCACGACACGTCCGAGCGCACGACTCAGGCACCGGAGCGCCGCCACCACGCCGACCCGACGGGCGAGCGCCCCGGACGCGCGGCCGACGACGCCGGCACGGGGACCGGACGAGGCCGTCCCGCCCCCGCCGGTCCCGCGTCCGGGACGGCCGGGGGCGACCCGCAGCGGCCGCCGGAGCACAGCCCGACGGTCGCGCCGACCCCGCCGCGGCAGAGCGGTGCCGGGGAGGAGGACCACCGGCGGGCCGCGCCCCGGGCGCCGTCGTCCGCCCCGCCCGCGCCGCCGGGTCCCCGCGCCGGTTCGGCGGCCCCGGGCAGCCCCACGGTCGCCCCGACCCCGCCCCGGCACGAGCAGCCGGGGCAGGACCCGACCCGGCCCGTCGATCCCGGGAACGCGCGGCCCCGGCCCGCGCCGCCGCGGGGAACGGCGCCGGCGTACCCGCCCGCGCCGCAGGGCGCGCGGCAGAACCCGCCCATGCCCTCAGCGCCCCCCGCCCAGGCGCCCCCCGTCCCCGCGCCCCCCGCGCCGGAGGCCACCGCCCACGGCGGTCACCCCCGTCACGCCGCGCCCTCCGCACCCGCCCCGCGGGACCCGCGGGGGAACGCGCACGGCGCCGGCGGCGCGGAGCCGCGGCCGGACCACACCGGCTCCGCGCGGCCCGACACCGGCGCGGACGCCGAGGGGATCCCGGAGCTGCTCGCCCCCGCGGAGGAGGAGCGGTTCCGCGGGCGCTGGCACGAGGTCCAGGGCCGGTTCGTCGACGACCCCCGGCAGGCGGTCCACGCGGCGGACGTGCTCGTCGGCGACGTGATGAGGACCCTGGCCGACACCTTCGCCCTGCACCGGCAGACGCTGGAGAGCCAGTGGAGCCAGGGCCTTGAGGCCGACACGGAAAGCCTGCGCCGGGCGCTGTGCCAGTACCGCGCCCTGTTCCACCGTCTCCTGTCCACCTGACACCAGGGCAGGCGTGCCCGGCCCCGTGCCCGGCCGTGCGTGCGGCTCCGCCGCCCGCACCGCCGGGCCGGCGGCATGCCCGCCCCGTTTCCGCCTCGTCCGCCGGGGCCCGCGCCGTCCCGCCCCCTCCCGGGCCCCCTCCCGGGTCCTCTTTCCGGGTCCTCCTTCCGTGACGGCGCCTCGACCCCGACCGTCACCCGACCGCCAGGGGACGGCCGCGCGCGACGACGCCCCGCGCCG
>NZ_JBHTST010000173.1:0-15190 GCF_042794995.1 Streptomyces sp. NPDC056503 | reverse complement strand
GGCTCGCCCCTCGGGGCGCCGGGGCACGGTCACGTCACTTCCACGGATCGGGCCGCAGCCAGTGCCCCGAGACGGACCACCCCGTCAGCCGACGCGCCCGCCCCGCCCGGGCCGACCCCTCGGCGTCGAAGACGCCGCCCTCGGCCACATGCCGCAGGCCCAGCAGAGCGGGCGCCAGCCGCGACGCCACCAGCGGGTGGCGGGACGCCTCCACCGGCAGCCACGCCAGCACCTCGGCCCGCTCGGCCTCCCCGCACACCGACAGGTGGAAGACCATCTGCCGCCAGGCGTACGCGGCGTCCTTCAGCCCCGTCAGCGGGTACGGGCTCCGCCGCGCCCGCTCCGTCAGCCGGCGGACCGCGCCGAAGCAGCGGCGCGCCGCCTCGGCCCAGCCCGGCTCCGGCGCGATGCCGACCCGCCGCACCAGCGTCGCCAGGTTGTGCGTGGTGAGGATCTGCGCCTGCTCGATCACCATGCCGTGTCCGGCGACGGAGTCGTGGCCCCGCTCGCGGCCCGCCCGGGCGTGGCACAGCCGGGCGAACTCCTTGAGCGCCTCGTCGTTCCCGCCCCGGTCGCCGCGCCCGCCGCCGGCCGACCCGGTCCGCCGCGCGGCCAAGGCGCCCAGCTCCGCGTAGTCGATGCCGTAGTACCGCTCGTACAGCGAACCCCCGCCCAGGAGTTCGGCCGCGATGCCTGCCGCGGCGAGGAACTTGCCGCTGAACCGGCCCATGAAGATGTCCGCCGCCAGCTCCTCCGTCAGCGGCGCGTCCAGCCCCGACGCGGCGAGCAGCGCGCCGAGTTCGCGTACCAGCGGGTTCGGCAGCAGGGTGCCCGGGAAGTGCTCCACGGCGGTCTCCGCCAGGGTCCGCGCCGCCGCGGCCGCCGAGCTCCGCGTCGCGTCGTCGCCCTCCGCGTGCCCGTCCACCGCCCGCACCCACGGCAGCTCCTCCGGAGCCACCTGGCGGGCGAGGTCGACCAGCAGCAGGGAGCGGCGGCCGCGGAACGCGCGGTAGTTCGCCGCCATCAGCGTCCGCAGCTCCGGGTCCCGGTAGACGGCGGCCCGCTCGGCCGCGACCAGCTGGGGCACCAGCTCGGCCATGGCCTCCGCGGAGGGCACGATCCCGGACGCGACCAGGGTGCCGAGCGGCGCGCTGCGCGTCCCGTCCACCACCCGCCGTACCGACGACGGCACTTCGGCGCCCTCGGGCAGGCCGGTGCGCAGCTCCTCGGCCGCCGTCACCGGCGCCACGAACGGCGCCACGCCGACGACCCCCGACTCCTGCGGCAGGGCGGCCAGCCGCTCCGCGACCAAGTGCGCCAGCGCGTGATGCGCCGGGAGCGCGGCCTGAGCGGCCTGCCTGCCCCGCAGCGCCGTGTGCCGCCCGGAACCCGGCAGGCCCCGCTTCCGCACCATCCCCGTGACCGCCACCCGCACCAGCCCGGCCCACCGCGCGTCCAGCTCCCGCCCGGACGTCAGCTCCGCCAACGCGCCGCGCAGGATCCCCTCGTTGCTCCCCGGCCTCCGGTGCCGGCCCGTGAGCGGATGGGCGGCGAGCAGCCGTGCGTACCGGTCGAGCAGCTCCCGCCCCCGCGTCAGCCACGCCCCCTCCGGTACGACGCCCGCCGGCACGACCCCCTCAGGGCCGGTGAACTCCACCCAGTGACCCAGGAGTTCGTCGGCGAACGGACGCCAGACGCTCAGCGCCTCGCGCTGCGCCTCCACGGCGTGCTTCGGCGCCCTGGCGGTCAGGGCGCCACGCGCCTGCTCGACCGTGGAGCGGTGCACCGCGCCCGCCTCCGGCGCCGGAAGCCCCGCGGGGCGCTCCGCGGCGCGCGCCGCCGAGGGCCGCTCCGTCGGCCGCGGGAGGAAGCGCAGCCGGTCCGCGAACGGCCGCAAGGACTCGACCAGTCCGACCGCCGCGTCCGTCTCGCCGGCCCGCACCAGCCAGGCCACCGTCAGGAGCGCCGCCTCCTCCGGCAGGCTCACCTCGTAGCGGCCCGAGTCGAGCAGCTCCCACAGGGCGGCGAGACCCGGCTCGGTCAGGTGGTACGCGAAGAGCGCCGCCCGCTCGGCGGGCACTCCGGCGTGGTAAGCCGCCTCCGCCTCGAACTCCCGGAGCGGACCGCCGGCCCGCGCCGAACCGGTCGCGAAGCCGCCGTGCAGGACCTCGGGCGTCACCCAGGCGGGGTACCCGGCCACCGGCGTACGGGAACCGACCCGCAGCGTGCCGGAGGCCATCCCCGCCAGCACGTCCCGCCAGCCGCGCGCCCGCTTCCCGGCCCGCTCGCGGGTCGCCGGGTCCGCATGGGTGAGGGACGTGGTGAAGGCCCGCGCCAGCTGCCGCCGGACATGATCGGGGGAGGGACTGAAGAGCGTCGGCGCCGTCGACTGCGTCGACCGCGCGGGCGGTGGGGACATCGGAGGCTGCTGATCAGCGTGCGTGTTCATGAGCCGACGTGGCGGGTGCCGCCCCCGCGCCCTCCGGGTCCCGAGCCCGGCGCTCTGCTGCTGAGCTACACGTCGATGGGACGAAACCGTAGCGACGGCCCCGGGCCCGGGCAACGGAGATTCCGTCGGACCGGGGCCGGGGCCGGGGGAGCGGGGGCGGGCGGAGGAGTCAGGGAACGATCAGGTCCGGCACGAGCGCGCGGAGTTCCGCCACCGGCAGGACGCCGTCACGGACGAGGACCGGCCGCTCGCCGCTGAGGTCGACGATCGACGACGAGACCGCGCCGGCGGTGCGCCCACCGTCCAGGTACACCGCGACGGACCCGCCGAGCATCGTCTGCGCGGCGTCGCAGTCCTGAGGCGACGGGTGGTCCGTCAGGTTGGCGCTGGAGACCGCCAACGGGCCCGTGGCCGCGAGGAGTTCCAGGGTGAGCGGATGGTCCGGCATCCGGACCGCCACCGTGCCGCCCGTCTCGCCCAGGTCCCAGTCCAGCGACGCCCGGTGGCGGACCACCAGGGTCAGGCCGCCCGGCCAGAAGGCGTCGATCAACGCCCTTGCGGCGTCGGGGAGTTCGTCGGTCAGCTCGCCGAGCGCGGCCGCCGAGTCGACCAGGACGGGGGAGGGCTTGTGACGGCCCCGGCCCTTCGCGGCCAGCAGCGAGGCGACCGCCTTCGGGTCGAAGGCGTCCGCCCCGACCCCGTACACGGTGTCCGTCGGCAGGACGACGAGCCCGCCGCGGCGCACCGCGGCCACGGCCTCGTCGAGACCCGCCGCGCGGGCCGCCGGATCGGAGCAGTCGAAGCGGGACGTCACGCCGGAGTGCCCTCCTCCACCACGGCCCCGCGCGTGGTCACGAGGCGGGCGCTGCCGCCCGCCAGCTCGTAACCGAGGCCGACGACGGCGATCTCGCCGGCCGCCACCTGCTCGGACAGCAGCCGGGAACGGTCCAGGAGCAGGTCCACGGTGTGCCGGATGTGCTCGTCGATGATGTCGCTGTCCGCGGTCAGACCGGCGGTCCGGGCCGCCAGTATGCTCGGCGTCACCCGCTCCACGACGTCCCGCACGAAGCCGTTCGCGGCGAAGCCCTCCTCCACGGCCGCGCGGGCCGCGGCGACCGCGCCGCAGGAGTCGTGGCCGAGGACGACCACGAGCCGCGCGCCGAGGACGCTCGTCCCGTACTCCACGCTGCCGAGGACCTCGGGGCCGAGGACGTGCCCGGCGGTGCGGACGACGAAGAGGTCGCCGAGCCCCCGGTCGAAGATGATCTCGGCCGCGAGCCGGGAGTCGGAACAGCCGAGGATGACCGCGAACGGGTCCTGGCCGGGCGCCAGCTCCGTACGACGGGCGGCGTCCTGGTTCGGGTGCTCGGGCGTGCCCGAGACGAAGCGACGGTTGCCGTCGAGGAGGGCGTCGAGGGCAAGGGCCGGGGAAGTTCTGGGCATGCCGCCACCCTATGTGCGTCCCCCGCCCTTCGCGCTACCGGGTAGGGCCCCGCCGAGCCCCCTTGTGACGCATCGCACCCACCCCGCGAAGCCGTCTCCTGCCTGCACGCGCACCCCGTACGGCCTGCCGATCCCCGAGGATCCGGGATCTTGGATCCAGAACCTCGGATATCGGATCCAGAAGCTCGAATTTCGGATCCCGGTTCTTGGATCCCGGATCCAAGAACTCGGAGGTCGGATCCTGGATCCCAGTTCTTGGATCCAGGAACTCGGATCCAGGGACTCGGAGCTCGGAGGCGCTTCCCCCGCGGGCTACGTTCCGCCGCGGGATCCGCCGTACGACCCCCCATGGGGGAACCCGCCCGCGACGGCCGGCGCCCGTCTCCGTCCCGGCGCGCGCCCCGCCGGTGTCCGAGTGAGCGGCGCGCGCGGCCGACGCGCCGTCCGTGCCGGAGAGCCCCCGCGCCGGTCCGGCGGCGGTTCGCGTCACGTACCGCTCGCTTCCGGCCGGAAGCCCGCCCCCGGCGACCCGGCGCCGCCGCTCGTGCACCCGCCCCCACTACCCTGCGGCCGACACCCCCGCCGCCGCCTGATCCCGGGCTCGGGCCCATGGCCCCGCGCCGCCGTGCCACCAGGCCCCCGCGCGCCCCGGACCGCACCGTACTTCGGCACCCCACCCCACCCCACCCCACCCCACCCCACCCCACCCCACCCCACCCCACCCCACCCCACCCCACCCCACCCCACCCCACCTCGCACCGCACCGCACCGCCGTGTCGCGTCTCCAGCCCACCCACCCGATCGCAGCCCGACCGTGAGGGGTTCTTCCGCATGCCGTCCAGCCCGCCGTCCGGGGGGCCGCGTCGCCTCCCTCCCCACCTCCGCCAGGACTTCGGGGCCTCCCTCGTCGTCTTCCTCGTCGCCCTGCCGCTGTGCGTCGGCGTCGCCGTCGCTTCCGGCGTCCCCGCCGAACTCGGTCTGGTCACCGGCATCGTCGGCGGCCTCGTCACCGGCCTGATGCGCGGCAGCAGCCTTCAGGTTTCCGGGCCCGCCGCCGGGCTCACCGTCCTCGTCCTGGAATCGGTGCGGACCTTCGGCGCGGCCGGGCTCGGGGTGATCGTGCTGGCCGCCGGGCTGGTCCAGACGGTGCTGGGCGTACTCCGTTGGGGGCGCTGGTTCCGGGCCATCTCGCTCTCGGTCGTGGAGGGCATGCTCGCCGGGATCGGCCTGGTGATCGTCGCCGGCCAGCTGTACGCCGCCGCCGGCGTCGCCGCCCCGGACGGCGGTTTCGCCCGGCTCGTCGCGCTGCCGGCCGCGCTCGCCGGGGCGCTCACCGACCCGGCGGCGGCCGCCTCCGTGGCCGTCGCCGCGGGGACGGTCCTGGTGATCGTCGTCTGGCCCCGGCTGCCCGGCCGCGCCGGCGCCTTCCCGGCGGCGCTGGTCGCCGTCCTCCTCGCCGGGCTCGTCACGTTCCTCGCCGGACTGCCGGTCGAGGCGGTCCGCGTCGACGGCGTCCTGGCGGCGGTCCGCCCGCCCGACCCGGCGGCCTTCTCCCTGCTCGGCGAGCCCGCCGTCCTCGGGACCGTCCTCGCCTTCGCGCTGATCGCCTCCGCCGAGTCGCTGTTCAGCGCGGCGGCCGTGGACCGGCTGCACGACGGGCCGCCCACCGAGTACGACCGCGAACTGTTCGCCCAGGGAGTCGGGAACACCCTCTGCGGCTTCCTCGGCGCTCTGCCGCTGACGGCCGTGATCGTCCGCAGCTCCGCCAACGTCCGGGCAGGCGCGCGTACCCGCGCCTCCCGGGTGCTGCACGGCGTCTGGCTGCTGGTCTTCGCCGCGCTGCTGCCCGGCTCGCTCGCGTACGTACCCCTGCCGGCGCTCGCGGGGATCCTGGTCCACGCCGGCTGGAAACTCATCCCCTTCCGGGCGGTCGCCGACCTCTGGCGCGGCCACCGGGGCGAGACGGCGATCCTCGGCACGACGGCGGCGGCGATCGTCGCGGTCGGCATGCTCGAAGGGGTCCTCGCCGGACTCGGACTCGCCGTGGCCAAGGCCGCCTGGGACGCCTCGCACCTGCGTGTGGACCACGTGGACGAGCCGCCGACGGCGGTGGGCACGTCGTCCCACCCCGCCGGGCACGCGCCGGACGGGACGGCCGCCGAGGCGGAGGGGGTGCTCCGGGTCCGGCTCAGCGGCGGTGCCACCTTCCTCCGGCTCCCGAAGCTCCTCGACGCCCTCGAAGCGCTGCCCCGGGACCGGCCCGTCGAGGTGGACCTGTCCGGGCTGCACCACCTGGACCACGCCTGCCGCGCCGCGATGACCGCGTGGGCCGAACGGCACACGGCCGCCGGACCCCACCCCGTACGCCTCCACCCCTTCCCCGGCCCGCACGGGCCCCCTCACCCGCAGCCGTCACCGGCCACCGCTCTCACACCCGCCGGCCCGTGAGCCGGTGAGCCCGCGAGCCCCTTCGCCGGGTGTCAGGCCGTCGCGTCCCAGGCGCGCGTCAGCCCGTCCAGCCAGGCGGGGGGAAGCTCGGCCGCGTCCCACTTCTCCCGCAGCTCCGCCGGACGGGCGGCGAGCCGTTCGAGGACGGCGAGGCTCGTGGGGGAGTGGACCAGGGTGTAGCGGCCGTGGATGGCGATCGCGCTGCCCGGGCCGTACGTGGCGTACAGCCGCTCCAGGTGTGGGCGGTTGTCGGCGGCGAACGACGTCAGCCGCCCCGGATAGGCCGCCCGCTGCCGGGCGCCCATCGTGGCGAGCGCGGCGGCGAGCACCTGCTCGGTGACCTCGGGGTCGAGGTCGGACTCCTCGGAGAAGGAGAGGTACAGCGGTACGACCGCCACCTTGGCGCGCTCGACCTCCATCCGGCCGACCCGCGGCCGGGCCTCCGCCTCCGCGTCGGCGTCCTCGGCGACGGCCGCGCCCAGCGCGCGGTCGGCGAGGCCCGCGAGCCCCTGGGTGACGGCCCGTGAGCCGTCGCGCCAGCCCGCCGCGTACGGCTCGCCGCTTCCCGGCGGGGCCTGGCGTCCGGTGCCGGCCAGTTCCTCGCGCGCGACGGCGAGGGCGCCCGCCTCGACGAGGCCGATCAGTTCCTCGGCGTCGCCGGAGTACACCCCCGCCCGCGCGAGGAGCTGAAGCAGCGTCGTGCGCGCGTTGTCGACGCTCGCGGCGTCGAGCTGGAGCCGTTCTTCCCGGGCGGCGGTCATCGGTGGTCCTCCTCCTCGCGGTACCGGCGCGTACGGGTGCGGCGGACGCGCCTTCGAGGACGCGACGATCACGGGCCCGCGCCACGCTCCCCTCGCGGCGGCGCACGTACGGGACCGGTGATCAGGTCCTCAACCGCCGAGGTTTCCAGCTTCCCGGGCCCTCCGTCCAGCCGACTTCCCGGTCCCCGCCCACCAGGCACGCGGTGCCATCCGCGCCGCGGGGCGTCGACGACCCGCGACGGCCCCTGCGCCTCGCGGCATATCATACCCCTCCCCGGTATCCAGGTCCGATGGGCGCGGCCCGAGCCCCCCAGGGGAGCGAGACACCAAGTGCCAGCGCAGGGCAGGCACAACCGGCATGCCGGGCCGGGGCGTCCGCCCGTGCCCGGCCCGGTCCGTCGAGCTCGTCGGGCTCGCCCTCCTGTGCGCCCTCGGCCACCGGCGCCGTCCACCGCCACGTTCCCCGACCGTCACTCACCAGCCGTGGCCGCGATGGTGATGACCCGATCGATCCCGGCGCACGTCGGCACCCGTACCGACGCCCGACCCGTGGACGGGTATCGGCGCGGGTGCGAGAGCGGTCAGGCCGCGGAGCCGGCGTCCCCCGCCCCCGCCGTGCGCGGAGCCGTACGCCCCCGGCCGGACCGGGCGAGTCCGATCAGCGGGCCGACGGCGATGACGGCCGCCAGCGCGGTGTAGCCGGGGCCGAGGCCCGCCAGGGTCGCCACGCCCGCGACGAGCAGCGGACCGCCCGCGTCGCCCAGCTCGCGGCCGAGTTCGGCCGAGCCCATGGTCTGGCCGAGGCGCTCCCGCGGTGTCGAGGAGGCGAGCGCGGCGAAGCCGAGCGGGGTGACGAGGCCGGTGCCGGCGCCGATCAGGACCGCGGCGAGCAGGATGCCCGGCAGTCCGGGGACGACCGCGCAGCCGAGGCCGGCGGCGGTGACGAGCAGGCCGGTCGTGAGGCCCCGGCCCGTGGTGAGCCGCCCGTCGTCGAGGGCCCGCCCCGCCTTCGGCTGGACGACGGCGGCGGTGAGGGCGAGGGCGGAGACCGCCGCGGCGGTGGCGACCGTGCCGTACCCGGCGGCGGCGCCGGACACCGGCAGGAAGCCGACGCCGACCGACAGGGCGGCGGTCGCCGCCGCCAGCGCCGCCGTCGGCCGGAGGAAGACCGGATCGGCGAGGCGGCGGGCGAGGTCGAGCACGGTCTGGCGGCGGCGGGGCAGCGGCGGCACGGGAGGTACCGCGAGCAGTGCCCACACGGCGACCAGCGCGGCCAGGACCGCCATCACCCCGAACAGCAGCCGCAGTCCGCCGAGCCACATCAGTGCGCCGCCCAGGAGCGGGCCGAGGGTGTAGCCGATCGACTTGTGGAAGCCGTACGAGCCGAAGGCGCGCCCGTGCTTGGCCGCCGGGTTGAGCCGGGCGACCAGGGCGGAGGCGGACGGCGAGAAGGCGGAGGCGGCCGCGCCCTGGCCGAGCCGCGCGACCCACAGCCAGCCGGGACTGTCGGCGACGACGTACGCGGCGGAGGCGGCGGCGAAGCCGATCAGGCCCGCGATCATCACCGGGCGGCCGCCGACCCGGTCGGCGAGTGAGCCGAAGACCGGCTTCAGCAGGACCTCGGCCCCGTCGTAGAGGGCGAGCAGCGTGCCGAGCATCAGCAGCGAGCCGACGATGTCGTCGGTGTCGCCGCCGAGCACGGCGGCGACACCGTGGGCGCCGAAGGCGGTCGTGAAGCCGGCGGCGTAGAGCGGCCACATCCGCCAGGACGGCGGCATGCCCGGCGAGTCCACCGCCTCAGGCGTCCGGGGACTGCCGGACGCCCCGGCTGCGCCGGACGCCTCTGGCGTCCCCGGAGGCTCCGGTATCCCGTTCGTCTCCCTCGTCACTGCTCCTCACCGCCCGCCTGGTGCAGTGCGCGGAAGACCAGCTCCGCGTACTCCTCGCAGACGGCGACGCAGTGCGCGAGCCGTTCGCCGGCCTTGCCCGCGAGGGGGGCGCCGAAGACGTCCCGGGCCGTCAGGTCCCGGTGCCAGCGGCGCAGCCGCTCCAGGGACTGTTCCTCCTCCTCCAGCTCGGCGAGGGTGAACTTGGCTGTGCGGATCTCCTTGGCGATCTCCTCCTCGAACTTCCCGCAGTCCGCGAGGAACTCCGTCCAGTCGTCCTCCCGCGCGGCGGTGAAGAGCGCCGCGAAGCGGGTGGCGTCCTCGGGACCGCGCCCGGCCGCGTCGAGGCGGATCGATTCACCGCCGGCGCGTTCGGTGAGTTCGAGGGCTCGGGTCATCCCGCCCCCGAAGGCGGGCACGTCGGGGACGGCCCAGACCCCCTGCCCGAGCGAGAGGGCGCCGACCTTGCGCAGCTCGCGCCAGACGGCGACGCGGTGCCGGGAGGGCTCGGACGGCAGCTTGACCACCAGGATCAGCCAGCGGACGGTGTGCTCTTTCCTTGTCACGCGGCGAAATGTAGCAGCCGTTACATCTCCTTCTGTGCGGATGGGCCCGCCCCTGCCCCAGGCCGGCCGCCGCCCCGGCCGCCCGTCGGCCGGGGACGGCGCGTGACGATCGCGTCAAGAGTCGACCGGTCCGGCGTCAGGACCGCGTCAGGGACGCGGACTCCCCGCCCCGAGGCGGGCAAAGCTGCCAGGACGCGCCCCGGTGAACCGCCGTCGGGGCCGAACCGTCCCGGAGGACCCCATGCCCCGTACCCCGCACGCCGACGACCGGGCTCCCGCGGGCCCGGCCCCCGAGCCCACGGACCCGGAACCCGTCGAACCGGCCCCGGCCGGACGCCTCTGCGTGCCCGTCCGGCCGGGCGGACACGGCGTCACGACCCGCCTCTACCGCACGCCCGTCGGCGCTCGCACGGCCGTCGCCTTCACCACCCCCGAACGGCTCCGCGCCACCCTCGGCGCCGAGCAGGCCTGGATCCCGCTCTCCGAAGCCGCCCTGCGCGCCCTCGTCCGCCCGCTCGGCGTCCACGTCCTCACCGTCGACCCGGTCCTCACGGCACCCTTCACCGCGGCGCGGGAGCCGGCACCCGCGTGCGGGCTCCCGCCGGCCCCTGCCCCGGCCCCGACGCCTGCTCCCGCCCCGGCCCCGACGCCCGCCTCCGCCCAGGACCCCGCATACGTACGCCCCGGCACCCCGTGCGCGCGCCGCTTCGACCCGGCCGCCAGGAGGGCCGCCGCATGACCGCCGTCGACCTGTCGTCCCCCGCGACGCCCCGCGACCCCGGCGGCCCCACCGCCCCCGCCACGACGCCTCACGGAGCCGATGTAGAAGGAGCCGAAGTCAACGGAGCCGAAGTCAACGGAGCAGAAGCCGACGGAGCCGAAGTCGGTCAACGCGTACCGGAGTTCTCCGTCTGGCCCGCCACCGTCACCGAGGAGCCCGGCGGCCGGGTCCTGCTCGCCGGGGTGCCGCTGACCGACATCGCGGACGCGCACGGCACACCGGTCTACGTCCTGGACGAGGACGAGATCCGCGGTCGCTGCCGCACCTACCGGGCGGCCTTCCCCGCGCCCGAGGCCGAAGTGCACTACGCGGCCAAGGCGTTCCTCTGCCGCGGTCTCGTCCGGCTCGTCGACGAGGAGGGCCTCGGCCTCGACGTCTGCTCCGCCGGCGAACTCGGACTGGCCGTCACCGCGGGCTTCCCGCCCGAGCGGATCCTCCTCCACGGCAACGCCAAGTCCCCGGCCGACCTCGACACCGCGCTGCGCCTCGGCGTCGGCCGGATCGTCATCGACAGTCCCGCCGAGATCGCCCGGCTCGCCGCCGCCGTCGGCCCGCGCGGGCACCAGAAGGTCATGCTCCGCGTCACCCCGGGCGTCGGCGCCGGCGGCCACGCCAAGGTCCGTACCGGGACCGACGGCCAGAAGTTCGGGCTCTCCCTGCGCGACGGGCACGCCCAGCACGCCGTCGCCCGCGTGCTCGACCAGCCGCAGCTCGAACTCACCGGCCTGCACTGCCACCTCGGCTCCCAGATCACCGAGACCAAGCCCTATCTCACCGCCCTCCGGCGGCTCGTCGGCCTCATGGCCCGGATCAGGGACGCCCACGGCGTCGCGCTGCCGGAGCTCGACCTCGGCGGTGGCCACGGCATCGCCTACCGGCCCGGCGACCCGGTCCTCGACCCGACCGCCCTCGCCCGCCGGCTCCGCGCCGCCCTCGCCGAGAGCTGCGCCGCCGCGGGACTGCCCGTCCCCCGGCTGCTCGTCGAACCGGGCCGGGCCGTCGTCGGACCGGCCGGCGTCGCCCTCTACCGGGTCCTCGCCGTCAAGACGACCGGCGGGCGCGGCTTCGTCGCCGTCGACGGCGGCATGAGCGACAACCCCCGCCCCACCCTCTACGGCGCCCGGTACGCGCCCCGTCTGATCGGCCGCCGCTCCACCGCCCCGGCCGTCCGCACCACCGTCGCCGGGCGCCACTGCGAGGCGGGCGACCTCCTGGCGGAGGACGTCGACCTGCCCGCCGACATCCGGCCGGGCGACCTGCTCGCGGTGCCGGTGGCCGGCGCGTACCAGCTCTCCATGGCCTCCTCGTACAACCTCGTCGGCCGTCCGCCGGTCGTCGCCGTCCGCGACGGCGCCGCACGGCTGCTGGTCCGGCGGGAGACCCTGGAGGACCTGCGGGCGCGGGACGTCGGACTGTAGGCGCCGGGACCGGCGGGCCCCGCCGCCGTCACAGCTCGTCGTCGGTGGCGGCGAAGAGCTGCCGCACCCAGGAGGCGCTCGCCTCCTCGCTGTCGCCGGTCGGGGTCCCGGGGAAGAGCCGGAACCAGGAGCCCGCCCGGCCCAGCGCGGCCAGCCTCACCGCGAGCACCGCGGCCCGCCGCAGCTCCGCCGGCGACGGGCCGAGGCCGGTCCAGTGCTCCAGGTACGCGTCCACCATCGGGGCCACGTGCTCGGGGCCGTACCGCTGCCGCACCTCCCGGACCGGGACCAGGAGGCTGCCGAAGGGGTGCGCGGCGCAGGCGTCGCCCCAGTCGAAGAAGGTGAAGCGGCCGGGGGACGGGGCCAGGATCTGCCCGTCGTGCAGGTCGCCGTGGTCGAGCGAGTCGGGCAGCCCGTACGCGTCGAGTTCGGCGCACAGGTCGACGAGCCGGGACCGCCGCCGCAGCAGCGCGGCCCGCTCGTCGGCGTCGAAGAGGGGGTTCCTGGCGACGAGCGCGTCGAAGACGTCCGGCAGCTCCCGGGTCCGGGCGCCGGGCACGCCCAGGGCGGAGAACCGGGACGCGTACGGGACGAGCCGCCGCTGCATCTCGCCGTACCGGCCCAGTGCCGTCGTCCACGCCTCCGGTCCGGCCGCGCCCGCGTCCAGGACGTCCCGGAAGAGCGGCCCGCCGTCGGGGAGCAGCGCCCGGCCGCGTCCGGCGTCCACCGCCAGCGGGGTCATCACGTGCTCGGGCGTCCACTCGGCGAGCGCGCCGGCGAGCCCGGCCTCGAAGGCGTTGGACGGGGCGCCCGCCTTCAGCCAGACCGCGTCCCGCTCGCCGCCGCCGGTGCGGAACCGGACGAGGACCGACCAGGGGCGCACCCGTACCTCGCGTACGCCGGCCTCCACCAGCCCGCGCGAAGCCAGGACCCGCTCGACCCAGCCGAATACCTCCCGCCGCCATCCCACGTCGTCCCAGGGCGTCACCGAGTCGGCGAACCGCCCCCGGTCGACCACGGCGGCCCGCTCGCCGCCGCCCGTCCGTTCGTCGTTCCCGCGCATCCGGTGATTCCATCACCGGCCCGCGGCCGGACGCATCGGAATATGCCGGACGAGCCCTGCCCTCGGGCCGTCAGGCTCGACCGTGGGGCCGCTGGGGGGCAGCGCGTCACGGCGGCGCCGGAGGACGGACTCCGCAGGGGCCGCCACCTGCACCTGCCCGGGCACGTCCCCGAGCCAGGGCACGTCCCCGAGCCAGGGCACGCACCCAAGCCCGGGCACATCCCCGAGCCCGGACACGCACCCAAGCCCGGGCACATCCCCGAGCCATGGCACACCCCCGCGCCCGGGCGCGTCCCCGGCCTGTCCCCGTGCCCGGGTCCGCCCGCGCCCCCGCGCACCTCGCGGGCTCCGCCCGACCATGGCGCTTCGGCGCGCGGGCTGGCACCGTGGGCGCCACCGGCGGCCGGGGCGGGCCCGGTCCGGGACGGCGAGGGAAGGGCGGGGCCCACGATGAGCGGCGCGTTCGGCGGGCGGTACGGCGACTACCAGAACGAGATCTACCTCGCCGGACTCGGCGGAGTGCTCCCCGGTCTCCCCATGACCTACGCCGAACTGGAGGCCCGTGCGGCGGCCGCGCTGCCGCCGTCGGTGGTGTCGTACGTGGCGGGCGGGGCCGGCGACGAGTTCACCCAGCGGGCCAACGTGACCGCCTTCGAACGGTGGGGCCTGGTACCCCGGATGATGGTCGGAGCGGCCCGACGCGACCTGGGCGTCGACCTCTTCGGGCTCCGGCTGCCGTCACCGCTCTTCATGGCGCCGGTCGGCGTCATCGGGCTCTGCGCGCAGGACGGACACGGCGACCTCGCCACCGCCCGCGCGGCCCGCCGCACCGGCGTGCCGATGGTCGCCTCCACCCTCACGGTGGACCCGATGGAGGAGGTCGCCGCGGAGTTCGGGGACACTCCGGGCTTCTTCCAGCTGTACACCCCCACGGACCGGGACCTCGCGGAGAGCCTGGTGCGGCGCGCCGAGGCCGCCGGCTTCAAGGGGATCGTCGTCACCCTCGACACCTGGGTCACCGGCTGGCGGCCGCGCGACCTCGCCGCGAGCAACTTCCCGCAGCTGCGGGGCCACTGCCTCGCCAACTACACGTCCGACCCGGTCTTCCGGGCCCGGCTCGCCAAGGCGCCCGAGGAGGACCCCGGCGCGGCGATCCTCGAATGGGTCGGCGTCTTCGGCAACCCTCTGACCTGGGCCGACCTGCCGTGGCTGCGTTCCCTCACCGACCTGCCGCTGATCCTCAAGGGCCTCTGCCATCCCGAGGACGTGCGCCGCGCCCGCGACGGCGGGGTGGACGCGGTGTACTGCTCCAACCACGGGGGCCGCCAGGCCAACGGCGGCCTGCCCGCCCTCGACGCCCTCCCCGACGTCGTCGAGGCCGCGGACGGCCTGCCCGTCCTCTTCGACTCGGGCGTCCGCACCGGCGCGGACGTCGTGAAGGCCCTGGCGCTGGGCGCCACCGCCGTGGGTGTGGGCCGCCCGTACGCGTACGGCCTGGCGGTGGGCGGCGAGGACGGCATCGTCCACGTCCTCCGCTCCCTCCTCGCCGAAGCCGATCTGATCATGGCCGTGGACGGCTACCCCACCCTTCCCGACCTGCGCGAGCGGGGAGCCCTCCGCCGCCTGTGAGCCCCCGGCGCGCGCGCCGGGGGCTCAGTGCGCGGGCGCGCGGGAGACGTCGGAGACCAGGTCCCCCACCGTGCTGTCGGGGAGGCGGCGGGCCACGTCGGCCTGCGCGATGATGCCGACCAGGACGTGTTCGTCGAGGACCGGGATCCGGCGGATCCGGCGGTCGGCCATCAGCTGTAGGACGCGGTCCAGGGAGTCGCCGGCGTCGACCGTGACGAGCTCGCCCCGGGCCAGTTCGCCGGCGGTGCACCCGGCCGGGTCCCGGCCCTCGGCGACCACCCGCACCACGATGTCGCGGTCGGTGAGCATGCCTTTCAGCCGTTCGTCGGGGCCGAGGATCGGCAGCGCGCCGACGTCGAGTTCGACCATCTTCCGCGCGGCGTCGACCACGCTCTCCTCGCTTCGGACGCAGGTCACGTCCGGGGTCATGATGTCGCGTGCCGTGGACATGGCGTCCCCTGTCTGCCCTGTCTCCGCTGCTTCCGCTGCTTCCGCTGTCCCGTGTGGTCGTGGACCCTCGTACACGCGGCGGGTGCCCCCTGCGGGCGGCGCCATGCGCCTCCCGGCTCGACCGTCCCCGCCCACCCCGTCTCCACCGAGTACCCGATCACCCTCGCCGCCGAGGACGGGCTCTGCGTCGACACCGCCACCATGACCGCGGTCGTCCCGCCCCGCGGCCCCGGCACGCCGGTCCGCTGACTCCGGCGGGACGACGGCGGAAGGGCCCGGTGCCCCCCGCGGCCGGG
>NZ_JBHTST010000172.1:0-15341 GCF_042794995.1 Streptomyces sp. NPDC056503 | reverse complement strand
GCCGGGGGCAGCGGGGACCCCCCGGACGGGCGGCGGGGGGCGGCCGTCGGAGGGGCGGGAGGGGCGGTCGCGGAACGGGCGGGAGGCGGGGTCGCGGGCGGCCGCGCGGGCCGGACCGGGGCCGAGGCCGGGGCGGCCCGACCGGTCGCGGGACGCGGGACGGGCGGCGACGCGGACGGCCGGTGCGGGACGTCGGCCGGGGGCAGCGGGTCCGGACCCGTCGCGGGGCGCGGCACAGGAGCCGTACCGGGCTCCCGGCGCGGGGGCGTCACGGACGCGGGGCGCGGGGCCGGGGCCTGGGCCTGGGCCTGGGTCGTGCCGGACTCCGGGCGGGAGGGCGCGACGGACGCGGGGCGCGGGGCCGGGGCCTGGGTCGGGGCGGACTCCGGGCGGGAGGGCGCGACGGACGCGGGGCGCGGGGGCGCTGTCGGGGCGGTGCTCGCGCGCGGGGGCGGGGGCTCCGCGGGGGGTGGGGCGAGGTCGGTGGTGAGGGCCGAGAGGGCGCTCGTGGGGGGCTTCGCGGGGGCTGCCGACCGGGGTTCGGCGGGGGTGGCCGCGGGCGGCGGGAGGGTCTCCGTGACGCGGGGCGCGCGGGGGTTCTGCTCGCTGGTCATCCCGCCCCCTGCTCCCGCCGACAATGCCCGTCACTCTACGGGCTGTTCCCCGCCGGGCGGGAACCGAGGGGTACCGGCCCTCCTGACGGTCTGGCAAGCTCGGGCCATGACTCCCCGTGCCGCCGACCGGGCCCGGTACGACCGGGCCACCGCCGCTCTGGACGCGCCGCTGGCGCTCGTCGACCTGGAGGCCTTCGACGCGAACGCGGACGATCTGGTCCGGCGTGCCGGCGGGAAGCCGATCCGGGTGGCGAGCAAGTCCGTGCGGTGCCGGGCCCTCCTTGAACGGGTGCTGGCGCGGGACGGCTTCGCCGGGATCATGTCGTTCACGCTCGCGGAGTCGCTGTGGCTGGCGCGGGCCGGCTTCGAGGACGTCCTGCTCGCCTATCCGTCGGCCGACCGGGCCGGCTACGCGGAGCTCGCCCGGGATCCGAAGCTCGCCGCGGCCGTGACCGTGATGATCGACGACGTGGCGCAGCTCGACCTGATCGACGCGGCCCGGGCCGGCGGCACCGAGGAGGTGCGGGTCTGTCTGGAGATGGACACGGCGCTGCGCCTGCTGGGCGGCCGGGTGCGGATCGGCGCCCGGCGGTCCCCGTCGCGGACCCCCGCCCAGCTGGCGGAGCTGGCCCGGTCGGTGGGGCGGCGGCCGGGGTTCCGGCTGGTCGGCCTGATGGCGTACGAGGGGCACGTGGCGGGTGTCGGCGACGCGGTGAGCGGCCGGCCGCTGCGGTCGCGGGCGGTCAGGGCGATGCAGGCGGTGGCCCGCCGGGAGCTGGCCGAGCGCCGGGCGGCGGTGGTCGGAGTCGTACGGGCGGTGGCGCCGGACCTGGAGTTCGTGAACGGCGGCGGCACGGGCAGCGTCCAGCACACCGCCGCCGAGGCCGCCGTCACCGAGATCGCCGCCGGCTCCGGGCTGTACGTGCCGCGGCTCTTCGACGGCTACTCGTCCTTCAGCGGCCGCCCGGCGGCGCTCTTCGCGCTGCCCGTGGTGCGGCGGCCCGGCGTCGGCTGCGTCACCGTGCTCGGCGGCGGCTATCCGGCGTCCGGCGCGGCCGGGCGGGACCGGCTGCCCGTCCCGTACCTCCCGGAGGGGCTGCACTACGACCCGCAGGAGGGGCCCGGCGAGGTGCAGACCCCGCTGCTCGGTTCGCCGGCCGACGACCTGCGGATCGGCGACAAGGTGTGGTTCCGGCACGCCAAGGCCGGCGAGCTGTGCGAGCGGTTCGACGCCCTGCGCCTCGTGGCGGGGGACCGTGTGGTGGACACGGTCCCCACCTACCGGGGCGAGGGCCGGACCTTCCTCTGACGCCTACAGCGGGGTCACGTACGCGCCCGAGATGCCGCCGTCGACGAGGAAGTCGGAGGCGTTGACGAACGAGGAGTCGTCGCTCGCGAGGAAGGCGACGGCCGCCGCGATCTCCTCCGCCTCGGCGAACCTGCCCACCGGGATGTGCACGAGCCGGCGGGCGGCCCGCTCCGGGTCCTTGGCGAACAGCTCCCGGAGGAGCGGGGTGTTGACCGGTCCGGGGCAGAGCGCGTTGACCCGGATGCCCTCGCGGGCGAACTGGACGCCGAGCTCGCGGGACATGGCGAGGACGCCGCCCTTGGAGGCGGTGTAGGAGATCTGGCTGGTCGCCGCGCCCATGATCGCCACGAACGAGGCGGTGTTGATGATGGAGCCCCTGCCCTGGCGCCGCATGTACGGCAGGGCCGCCTTGCAGCAGAGGTAGACGGAGGTGAGGTTGACGTCCTGGACGCGCTTCCACGCCTCCAGGCCGGTCTCCAGGATGGAGTCGTCGTCGGGCGGGGAGATGCCGGCGTTGTTGAAGGCGACGTCGACGGAGCCGTAGGTCTCGAAGGCGATGCGGAAGAGCGCCTCGACCTCCTCCGGGTCGGTGACGTCGACCTTGACGAAGGTGCCGCCGACGGCCTCCGCGGCCGCCTTCCCGGCCCGCTCGTCGATGTCGCCGCAGACGACGTGGGCGCCCTCGGAGGCGAGCCGGTGGGCGGTGGCGAGGCCGATGCCGCTGCCGGCGCCGGTGATGACGGCGGTGCGGCCGACGAGCCGGCGGCAGACGTTCTCTACGGTGGTCATGCGGTCAGCCTTCCGTGCTGATGAAGACGTTCTTGGTCTCGGTGAAGGCGGTCAGTGCGTCGGGTCCGAGTTCGCGGCCGAGGCCGGACTGCCGGAAGCCGCCGAAGGGGGTCCAGTAGCGGACGCTGGAGTGGGAGTTGACGGAGAGGTTGCCGGCCCGGACCGCGCGGGAGGCGCGCAGGGCGCGGCCGACGTCACGCGTCCAGATCGAGCCGGACAGGCCGTACGGGGTGGCGTTGGCGAGCCGGATCGCGTCGGCCTCGTCGTCGAAGGGGAGGACGACGGCGACGGGGCCGAAGATCTCCTCGACGGCGCAGGGGGCGTCCTCGGGGACGCCGGTGAGGACGGTCGGCGGGAACCAGAAGCCGGGCCCCTCGGGCGCCTTGCCGACGATGGCCTCCGCGCCCTCGGGGACGTAGGAGCGCACCCGGTCGAGCTGGGCGCGGGAGATCAGCGGCCCCATCCGGGTCCGCTCGTCGAGCGGGTCGCCGACGACGGTCTCCTCGATGGCCGGGGCGAGGAGTTCCAGGAAGCGGTCGTACGCGCTCCGCTGCACGAGGACGCGGGTGCGGGCGCAGCAGTCCTGGCCGCTGTTGTCGAGGAAGGCCATGGGGGCCGCGGCGGCCGCCGCCTCGATGTCCGCGTCGGCGAAGACGATGTTGGGGCTCTTGCCGCCGAGTTCGAGGGTGAGGCGCTTCACCTGGTCGGCGGCCTTGGTCATGATCCGCTTGCCGGTGCGGGTGGAGCCGGTGAAGACGATCTTGGCGATGCCGGGGTGTCCGACGAGGGCCTCGCCGGCGACGGGGCCCTCGCCGGGCAGGACCTGGAGGAGGTGCTCGGGGAGGCCGGCCTCCAGGGCGAGTTCGGCGAGGCGCAGCGCGGTGAGCGGGGTGGTCTCGGCGGGTTTGAGGATCACGGCGTTGCCGGCGGCGAGGGCGGGTGCGGTGGCCCAGGCGGCGATCGGCATCGGGAAGTTCCAGGGCACGATCACGCCGACGACGCCGAGGGGTTCGAGGAGGGTGACGTCGAGGCCGCCGGGGACGGGGATCTGGCGGCCGTTCAGGCGCTCCGCTCCCCCGGCCGCGTAGTCGAGGAGGTCGCGGACGTTGCCCGCCTCCCAGCGGGCGTTGCCGAGGGTGTGGCCGGCCTCGCGGACCTCCAGCAGGGCGAGTTCCTCGGTGTGGGCGTCGACGGTGGCGGCGAAGCGGCGCAGCAGCCGGGCCCGGTCGGCGGGGGCCGCGGCGGCCCACCCGGTCTGCGCGGCGGCGGCCCGGGTGACGGCGGCGTCGACGTCGGCGGGGGTGGCGGCGGGGACGGTGGCGACGAGTTCCTCGGTCGCCGGGTTCAGTACCCGGAGTTCGGTGAGCAACGGCTGTCGTTCCTCTCAGAGGCGTTCGAAGGAGCGGCGCAGTTCCCAGTCGGTGACCGCCGCGTCGAAGGCGGCGAGTTCGACGCGGGCCATGTTGCGGTAGTGGGCGACGACCTCGGCGCCGAAGGCCTCCTTGGCGATCTCGCTGGTCTCCCAGAGCTCGGCGGCCTCGCGCAGGGTGGTGGGGACGTGGGCGAGGTCGGCGGCGTAGGCGTTCCCGGGGCAGGGCGGGGGGAGTTCGAGGCCCCGCTCGATGCCGTGGAGGCCGGCGGCGATCATCGCGGCGACGGCGAGGTAGGGGTTGACGTCGCCGCCGGGGACGCGGTTCTCGAAGCGGGTGGAGGGGCCGTGGCCGACGACCCGGAAGGCGCAGGTGCGGTTGTCGTGGCCCCAGGCGACGGCGGTGGGGGCGAAGGAGCCGGGCTGGAACCGTTTGTAGGAGTTGACGTTGGGGGCGAGGAGGAGGGTGAGGTCGCGGAGGGCGGCGAGCTGCCCGGCGAGGAAGTGCCGCATGACGGGGGACATGCCGTGCGGGTCGTCGCCGGCCATCACGCTCCCGCCGGTGGCGTCGGCGAGGGAGAGGTGGATGTGGCAGGAGTTGCCCTCGCGCTCGTTGTACTTGGCCATGAAGGTGAGCGAGACGCCCTCCTGGGCGGCGATCTCCTTGGCGCCGGTCTTGTAGACGGCGTGCTGGTCGCAGGTGACGAGGGCCTCGTCGTAGCGGAAGGCGATCTCGTGCTGGCCGGGGTTGCACTCGCCCTTGGCGGACTCGACGGTCAGCCCGGCGGCGGCCATCTCGTTCCGGATCCGGCGCAGCAGGGGCTCGATCCGGCCGGTGCCGAGGACGGAGTAGTCGATGTTGTACTGGTTGGCCGGGGTGAGGTCCCGGTAGCCCGCGTCCCAGGCCTGTTCGTAGGTGTCCCTGAAGACGATGAACTCCAGCTCGGTGCCGACGTGGGCGGTCAGGCCGTGGGCGGCGAGGCGGTCCAGCTGCCGGCGGAGGATCTGGCGCGGCGCGGCGACCACGGGCGAGCCGTCGGCCCAGGTCAGGTCGGCGGTGACCAGGGCGGTGGCCTCGTTCCAGGGGACGCGGCGCAGGGTGGCCGGGTCGGGGCGCATGGCGAAGTCGCCGTAGCCGCTGTCCCAGGAGGACATCGCGTAGCCGTCGACGGTGTTCATCTCGGTGTCGACGGCGAGGAGGTAGTTGCACCCCTCGGTGCCGTGGGCGAGGACCTCGTCGAGGAAGAAGGGGGCGGCGAAGCGCTTCCCCTGGAGCCGGCCCTGCATGTCGGGGAAGGCCAGGACGACGGTGTCGATCTCGCCGGCCACCACGAGGGAGCGCAGCTCCTCGACGGTCAGCGGGGGTGTGCGGTCTGCCACGGGACGACTCTCCTCGTTCGGCTGCCGGGAGTCATAAGGTATGGGCCGAGACCATTGCTTGGGAAGTGTCAGGGGAAGGGGCGGCGAGAAGTGATCCGTACGAGTGAACCGGCGGGTCCCGCCGACCGGTTGACGCCCGTGCTGCGCCCGGTCCGGGCCGGCAACGGCTTCGAGGAGGCCCTGGAACAGCTCCTCCAGGTGGTCCGCCTGGGCCTGGTCCCCGACGGCGAACGGCTGCCCGCCGAACGGGAGCTGGCCGAGCGGATGGGGATCAGCCGGGTGACGCTGCGCGAGGTCCTCAAGGTGCTCCGGGAGCAGGGCCTGGTGGAGAGCAGGCGCGGCCGCTACGGCGGCACGTTCGTCCTGCCCCGCCGGCAGGGTCCCGACGAGGCGGAGCTGCGCCGCCGGATCACCGCCGTCGACATGGAGGACGCGCTGCGCTTCCGGGAGGTCCTGGAGGTGGGCGCGGCCGGGCTGTGCGCCGCGCAGGGCCTGGACGAGGCCGGCGGGGAGCGGCTGCGGACGGCGCTCGCCGCCACCCGTGACGCGCCGCCGGCCGACTACCGCCGCCAGGACACGCTGCTCCACCTGACGCTGGCCGAGCTCTCCGGCTCCCCCAGCCTGACGGCCCACTACGCGGCCGTCCGCGCGACCGTCAACGACCTGCTCGACTGCATCCCGCTCCTCGTGCGCAACCTGGAGCACTCCCAGCGCCAGCACACGGCGCTGGTGGAGGCGGTCCTGGAAGGGGAGGCGGACGCGGCGCGCGAGGTGATGCGGGAGCACTGCGCGGGGACGGCGGCGCTGCTGCGCGGCTTCCTGGCGTGAAAGGTAGGTCGCCGGTCCATTGCTCCCCGGGTCCGGCCCTCGGGTCCTACAGTCGGCGCACGGACCGCGAACTCCAGGAGGCAGCCCCGTGACCAAGCCGCTCATCGGTGTGACGACCTATCTCGACCGGGCGCGCTGGGGGGTGTGGGACATGCCGGCGGCGCTGCTGTCCGCGCGGTACCCGCGGTACGTGAGGGAGGGCGGCGGCCTGGTGGCGATGCTCCCGCCGGACGAGCCCGCCGCGGCGGCGGCCGTCCTCGCCCGGCTCGACGGTCTCGTGGTGGCGGGCGGTGCGGATGTGGAGCCCGTACGGTACGGGGCCGAGCCCGACCCGCGGACCGGTCCGCCGGCGCGGGAGCGGGACTCCTGGGAACTGGCGCTGATCGACGCGGCGCTCGCCTCCGGCACCCCGCTGCTCGGTGTCTGCCGGGGGATGCAGCTGCTCAACGTGGCCCTGGGCGGGACGCTGACGCAGCACCTGGACGGGCACGTGGAGGCGGAGGGGGTGATGGGCCGTCACCCGGTGAAACCGGTGCCGGGCACGCTCTACGCCTCCCTCGTCCCCGAGCTCGCCGAGGTGCCGACCTACCACCACCAGGCCGTGGACCGGCTCGGCGCGGGGCTCGCGGCCTCGGCCCACGCGGAGGACGGCACGGTGGAGGCGGTGGAGCTGGCGGAGCCGGCGTGGGTCCTCGGGGTGCAGTGGCACCCGGAGATGGGCGAGGACCTCCGGGTCGTACGGGGCCTGGTGGAGGCGGCCGCGCGACGGTGAGAGGAGGGCGCGGGGCGGCCGGGGTGGGCGGTCCGGCCGCCCCGCGGTTCGGGGGCCGCGGTCAGGCGGCGGGGGTGGTGGCGGCGACGGCGCGGCGGCCGAGGAGCACGTAGAGGGCGGTGGCGACGGCCATGCCGACGGGCAGCGAGAGGTCCATGCCGACGGCGGCGGCGACCGGCCCGGTGTAGACGCTGTCGACGCAGAGGGCGCCGGCGGCGAGACCTCCGAGGAGGGCCGTCGTACCGGCCGGGTTGACGCCGCCGGAGTACCAGAAGGGGCTGCCCGGGGTCTCGTCTCCGAGGGCGGCGGTGTCGTAGCGGCGGCGGCGCAGCACGATGTCGGTGGCGTAGACGCACATCATCGGGCCGGTGAGGACCGTGATCACCTGGAGGGCGTTGCTGACGGTGTCCAGGAAGTTGGAGACCAGCAGCGCGTAGAGGGTGAGGGCGACGGCGACGGCCCCGTCGAAGAGGACGCTGACGGTGCGGCGGATCCGCAGGCCCACGGCCTGGAGGGCGAGTCCCGCGCTGTAGGCGGTGAGGGCGTTGATGGCGATGGTGCCGAGGACCAGGGAGAGCAGGAAGACCGGCACGAACCAGCCCGGCAGGATCTCCTGGAGCGCCGTCTGGGGGTCCGACATGTCGACGGCGGTGGCGGCGAAGGCGCCGAGCGAGCAGACCACGACGCTGGGCACGAACGCGCCGAGCGCGGTCCAGAGGGCGATCGCGCGCGGGGAGCTGTCGCGGGGCAGGTAGCGGGAGAAGTCGGCGCTCGTCGTGTACGAGAGCGGGCCCGAGGCGATCATCGTGGTGCCCGCGAGGAGCACCGCCCACAGGGAGAGGCCGGAGAGCGGCTCGGCCGGGGCGTACGCGAAGTCGGCGTGACGGAACACGGCGACGGCGACGACGGCGAAGGCCGCGCTCAGGGCCAGCGTGATCGGCAGGTAGAGCTTGATGATCAGCGCGTGGCCGTAGACGCTGATCGTCAGCGTGAGGGCGGCGATGACCACCACGACCACGGTCTTCACCGGGATGTTCGCCGGGATGCCGGCCTCCTCGACGAGCGCGAAGGCGGCGGCCGCGGCGGCGGCCAGGTTGAGGGCGAAGTAGCAGACGGAGACCAGCCAGCCGCCGACCGCGTTGTTCACGCGGTTGCCGAGGACGCCGTAGAGGGCGCGGGTGATGACCTCGCTGGGCGCGCCCGCGGCCGGGCCCGAGGTGGCGAGCACGCCGGTGAGCACCCAGAAGAGGTTGCCGACCACGATCACGCCGATCGCCTGCAGGAGGTCGAGCCCCATGAGGACGAGGGCGCCGCCGATGACGAGGCTGAGGTAGTTGACGTTCGCCGCCGCCCAGACGGAGAAGAGCTCACGGGGGTGTCCGTGGCGCTCGGCGTCCGGGATGTGGTCGATGCCGTGGGCCTCGACGCGGCCTGGCCTGTCGCCGGCCGGCAGGGGTGCCCGCTCGCGCTCTGTCCCGGGGCGCGGGTCGGGGATCGTGGAAGCCATGCGGCCCTCCGGTGCGTGATTGCCCACCTGGTTGCTTATTGGTCGCACACTCAATAGCATCGCCGGTATGTCGTCAAGCGTCCAGCGCAAGCGAATCCGGAAATCACCCGAGGCCCGGCGGGCGGAGATCGTCGCGACCGCCGCACGGATCGCCCTCACCGAGGGACTGGAGTGCGTCACCCTGCGGCGGGTCGCCGAGGAACTGGCGGTCAGGCCCGGCCTGATCAGCCATTACTTCCCCTCGGCGGAGGATCTGGTGGCCGAGGCGTTCTCGGTCGCGGCCCTCGGCGAACTCGACACCCTGCTGCCGGCCGAGCGCCCGGACGGCACCCCCGCGCAGTACCTGGCCCGGTACTTCGCGCTGTCGTCCGGCGACGCCTACGACGACATCAGCCGCCTCTGGATCAACGCCCGGCACCTGAGCCGCTACCGGCCGGTCCTGCGGGACGTGGTCCGGAAGATGGAGCTCGCCTCCGACGACCGCCTGGATCGGCTGATCCACGACGGCGTCGCCCACGGCGAGTTCCGCACGGAGGACCCGCGGGCGGCGGCCATCCAGATCCTCGTCGTCCTCGACGGCCTCGGCGCCCACGCCAACACCGACCGCTCCGACCTCCCCGAGGCCGTGGCCCGCATGGCCCTCACCACCGCGGAACGCGCCCTCTCCCTGCCCCACGGCACCCTCGACGCACCCGGCGCGACCGGCACCCTCCCGCTCGTCTACTCCCCCACGGAGGCGGCCGCGTCGGCGACGGCGCGCACAACGGCCGAGGCGACCGTGGCGGCGGAGGCGGCGACCGTGGCGGAGGCCGCGCTGACGGAGGCCGTGACGGAGACAGCGGCGAAGACCGCCGCGGCCGAAGCCGCGGCGGCCGAGGCCCCCGGCACGGCGGGCGCCGCCCCACGGCACCTCGACGGCTGACGACGCGGGGCCGGCCGTCGGCCGGCGGTGCCCGGAGGCGCAGGGGCCCGACGTCCGGAGGCGGTCCGGTGACCGCCGGCCCCCTCCCCGACGACCACGGACGGAGCCCGACGCCGAGGACCGGCGGTCGGCCCCGGCCGTCCGGCCGCCCCCGGGCCCCCTGGCGGTCGCGAACCAGCGGGCGCTCCCTGGCTGCCCGGCGGCCGGCGGCCAGCGGGCTGCGACCGACGACCGGCGGCCAGCGGCCGGCGGGCTGCCGGACCGGGCCGGACCGCCCGCCGGGCGGCGGGGCGGAGCCCGTACCCCCTGTGATCACCCTCTTCCCGTACCACCACCGCAAGGAGCGTCACCGTGTCCAGCCGACTCGTCATCCACTCCGCACGTCTGCTCGACCCCGCCACCGGGGGGTTCCTCGCGGCGAGCGCGCTCGCCGTGGGCGAGGACGGGCGGATCTCCGCGCTCGGCGACGACCGGGAGGTGCGGGCGCTGGCCGGAGCCGCGACGACCGTCGTCGACCTCAAGGGCGCCGTCGTCACGCCCGGCCTCGTCGACGGGCACGTGCACCCCGTCACCGGCGCCGAGCTGACCGGCGGTCTCGACCTCTCCGCCTGTACCGGGCTCGGGGACGTACGGGAGGCGCTGGCGCGGGAGGTGCGCGCGCTGCGGCGGGGCGACTGGCTCTTCGCCTGGGGCCTCGACCCGAACGTCTTCGGTGACGGACCCGTCGGCGTCGCCCCCTTCGACACCGTCCTCGACGGGGTCCCCGCCTTCCTGCTGCTCTTCGACGCCCACTCCGCCCTCGCCTCCCGCCGCGCCCTCGAACTCGCCGGGATCGACGGCCCCCGCGTCTTCGCCCAGGCGTCCGCCGAGATCGTCTGCGACGCCGACGGGCGCCCCACCGGGCTGCTCCAGGAGGACGCCGCCTGCGCGCTGGTCGAACGGGTCGCCCCGCAGCCCACCCACGCCGAACGCCTGGAGCGGCTGGCCTCGGCGCTCGACGCGATGGCGGCGGCCGGACTGACCGGCGGGCACGTCATGGACGCCAACGGCGACAGCCTCGACCTCTTCACCGAGCTCGACGCCGCCGGCCGGCTGCCGCTGCGGCTGCGCGTGGCCCCCTGGTGCCAGCCCGGCACCGACGCCCTCGGAGTGCGGGAACTGATCTCGCTCCAGGGCCGGAGCGGCGCCCTGTGGCAGGTCGCCGGCGTGAAGCTCTTCATGGACGGCACCATCGACAACGGCACGGCCTGGCTGGAGCGCCCCGACTGCCACGGCGAGTCCACCCACGCGTTCTGGCCGGAGCCCGAGGCGTACGCGGAGATCATCGGCGCCCTGCACCGGGCCGGGGTGCCGACGGCCACCCACGCCATCGGCGACGCGGCCGTCCGGCACGTCCTCGACTCGGTCGAGAAGGCCCGGGCGACCGGCGGCGACCCGGCGGTACGCCACCGGGTCGAGCACATCGAGACCGTCCCCGACGACACCCTGCGCCGCTTCGCCGAGCTCGGCGTGGTCGCCTCCATGCAGCCCACCCACTGCTGCGACTTCACCCGCGCCGACCACACCGACAACTGGTCCCGCCGACTCGGCGAGGAGCGCGCCGGGCGCGCCTGGCGCTGCCGGGACCTGGTGGACTCCGGGGCGACCGTGGTGCTGGGCTCGGACTGGCCGATCGCCCCGTTCCCGCCGCTGGGCGTGCTGGCCGGCGCCGTGCACCGCCGCCCGACCCGCGACCTGGCCCAGCCGCCGCACGGCCCCGAGCAGGCGCTGACCGCCCTGGAGGCGCTGCGCGGCCTGACGACCGGCGCGGCCTACGCGGCGGGCGAGGAAGGGATCTCCGGCGGTCTCGCCCTCGGGCACCGCGCCGACCTGACGGTCCTGGCCGCCGACCCCCTGACCACCCCGGCCGCGGAACTCCCGGACGTCCCGGTCCTCCTGACGGCCGTCGACGGCCGCCTCACCCACCGCGCGCCCGGGCTGTGACCACGCCCTCCGCGCTCCGCCGCCCCGGGCCCTGATCCCGGCGCCCCGGCCCGGCCAGGCCCGCGTCGGGGGCGGACCCGTATCGGAATCAGACCCGTGGCAGGGTCGGACCCGCGGCAGGGTCGGACTCACGGCACGGCCAGGCCTCCTCACGGCCCGGCCTCGTCGGGGTCAGGCCTCGTCGGGGTCAGGCCTGATCAGGGTCAGGACCTCGTCAGGGTCAGGAGGTCCCGGGCCGGGCCGGTCGGGCGGTGGCCCGTCGGCCAGACGGCGCGCAGGTCGCGGGCGAGGCGCGCGCCCGCGACCGGGACGGCGACCAGACGGCGGGAGGACAGTTCCTCGGCGATCGCCAGTTCGCTGAGGACCGCCGGGCCCGCGCCGCTGACCGCCGCCGCCTTCACGGCGGTGGTGGAGGCCAGTTCCAGCAGCGGCCGGGCGAGCCCGCCGTGCCCGGCGAGCGCCGCGTCGAGGACCTGCCGGGTGCCCGAGCCGTGTTCCCTCAGCACGAGCGGGGTGGCGGCCAGCTCGGCCGGCTCGATCGGCTTCCGGCGGCGGGCCCACGGATGCGAGGGCGCCACGACCACGGCCAGCCGGTCGTGGGCGACGACCGTGCCGTCGAGGCCGTCCGGCACCGCGAGGCCCTCCACGAACCCGAGGTCCGCCTCCCCCGCGAGCAGTCGCTCCGCGACCACCGCCGAGTTCCCCGCCTGGAGCGAGACCGCCGTGTCGGGCCGCTCCGCGCGCAGCGCGATCAGCCATCCCGGCAGCAGGTACTCGGCGATCGTCATGGACGCGACCACCCGCAGCCGCGAGTCCCGGCGGCCCCGCAACGCCTGCACCCCCGCGTCGAACGCCTCCGCGGACTCCACGATCCGCCGCGCCCAGTCGGTGACCAGCGCGCCCGCGTCGGTCAGCCGGGATCCGCGCGGCGAACGGTCGACGAGCGCCACGCCGAGCTGACGCTCCATGGAGCGGATCCGGCTGCTGGCCGCGGGCTGGGTGATCCCCACCTCGCGCGCGGCGGCGCCGAGGCTGCCGTGCCGGGCGACGGCGAGGAGCAGTTCGAGGGCGCCGAGGTCGGGGACGCGGTGGGACAGGTGCGCGGTCACCCCGCCGGAGCCCGCCCCGGTCCCGTAACCCGTACCCGTACCGGAGCCCCCACGGCTTCCGGAGCCCGTCCCCGTACCGGAGCCCGCCCCGGTGCCGGACCCCGCACCCGTGCCCGTACCCACACCCGTACCGGAGCCCGCGCTCTCGTCCCGCTGCCGCCCGCTCATAAAGCCAGCTTATGACGTCATAGCCACATGATCCCTGGTGGGGGACGTGCGCGGGGGCGACGGTGGAGCCATGGCAAGCCTCGCACCTACCGGCACCCTCCTCGGGGCCACCACCCCCGGCCTCCGGGCGTCCCGCACAGTCCGTCACCTCGGGCCCAACTGGTACGCCTCCGTGATGGGCACCTCCGTCGTCGGCACCGCGGGCGCCGCGCTCCCGATCGCGGTGCCCGGCCTCCGTACCGTCTGCACCGCCGTCTGGGCGCTCTCGCTCGCGATGCTGCTGACCCTGCTCACCGCCCGGGCCGCGCACTGGCGCCACCACCGCGACCAGGCCCGCGCCCATCTCCTCGACCCCGCGGTCGCCCCCTTCTACGGCTGTCTGTCGATGGCGCTGCTCGCCGTCGGCGGCGGCACGCTGACGCTCGGCCGGGACTGGATCGGGCTGCCCGCGGCGGTCGCCCTCGACGCCGTCCTGTTCACCGCCGGCACCGCCGTGGGACTGGCGGCGGCCGTCGCCGTGCCGTACCTGATGGTGGTGCGGCACCGGATCGAGCACGCCTCCCCGGTCTGGCTGCTGCCCGTCGTCGCGCCCATGGTCTCCGCCGCGCTCGGCCCGCTGCTCCTCCCCCACCTGCCCGAGGGACAGGCCCGCCAGACCCTCCTCCTCGCCTGCTACGCGATGTTCGGGATCAGCCTGCTGGCCACCCTGGTGATGCTGCCGCTGGTCTTCGGCCGGCTGGTCCTCACCGGTCCGCTGCCCCTCGCGCTGACCCCGACGCTCTTCCTCGTCCTCGGACCGCTCGGCCAGTCGACCACCGCCGCCAACGCCTTCGCGGACTCCGCCGCCGGCGTCCTGCCCGAGTCGTACGCGCACGGCTTCGCCGCCTTCGCCGTCCTCTACGGCGTGCCCGTCATGGGCTTCGCCCTGCTGTGGCTGGCGCTCGCCGGGGCGATGGTGGTCCGGGCCCGGCGCGCCGGCATGGGCTTCGCGATGACCTGGTGGGCCTTCACCTTCCCGGTCGGCACCTGCGTCACCGGCGCCGAGGGGCTCGCCCGCCACACCGGGCTCGACGCCTTCCGCTGGCTGGCCGTCGCCCTGTACGTCCTCCTCGTCGCGGCCTGGCTGGTGGCCGGGGTCCACACCGTGCGCGGTCTGGTCAGCGGAGAGCTGCTCGCAGGGCCCGCCCGAGGATCCTCGGCGCCCGCGCCAGCGACGGCCCGTACCAGGTGAGCATCCGCCCGTCGACGAGCGCGGCGGCGGCCCCGGGGAACGCCTCGGGGCCGTCGTCGGCCGTGAAGCGGTACGGCTCGTCCGGGAGGACCACCAGCCGCGGGCCGGCCCCGGTGAGCTCGGCGAGCGGGAGCTTCGGATAGCGCTCCGGGTGGTCCGCGTACAGGTTGCGGACGCCGAGCCGGCCGAGGAGGTCGCCCGCGAAGGTGTCCCGGCCGAGCACCATCCAGGGGCGGCGCCAGATCGGTACGACGGCGGTGATCCCGTCGCCGACGGGTTCGACCGCCGCCCAGGCCTCCTCCGCCTCCGCCAGCCAGCGAGGACGGCGGGGCGCGCCGCAGGCGGCGAGGACGTCCCCGAGGGCGTCCAGCCCCTGGTCGAGGGTGCGGACCTCGGTGACGAGGACCTCGGCGCCGCCCTCGCGCAGGGCGTCCAGGTCGGGGGCGCGGTTCTCCTCCTCGTTGGCGAGGACGAGATCGGGGCGGAGGGCGAGGATCGCGGGCACGTCGGGGTTCTTGGTGCCGCCGATCCGGGCGACGTCGAGCCCGGCGGGGTGGACGCACCAGTCGGTGGCGCCGACGAGCAGCCCGGGCGCGGTGACGGCGACGGCCTCGGTGAGGGAGGGCACCAGGGAGACGACCCGCGGGGCCCGGCCCCTGACCTGGGTCACTCCTCCTCCACCTCGACGTGGTCCGCGACCGCGACGACCAGGAGGCGGGTGCCGGGTTCGGTGGCGCGCCAGCGGTGCCGGACCCCGCCGGAGAGGTACAGGGTGTCGCCCCGGCCGAGCCGGTGGGCGCGGCCCTCGGCCTCGACCTCGACGGCGCCGTCGGCGACGTACAGCAGCTCGTCGTTGCGGTGCTGGAACTCCCGGCCCGCGTCCTGCTCGCCGGTGAACTCCAGGGCGTGCAGCTGGTGCCGGGCGCGGACCAGGCGCCGGACGCCGTCCGGGAGGGCGGCGGTGCCCTCGTCGGCGCGGACGACGTCGACGGTGCGGGCGGCCTCGGCGGCAGCGAGGAGTTCCGCCGCGGTGGTCTGGAGGGCCTCGGCGACCAGCTCCAGGGAGCGGCGGCTGGGGCGGGCGCGCTCGTTCTCGATCTGGCTGAGGAAGGGCACGGAGAGGCCGCTGCGGGAGGCGACGACGGCCAGGGTGAGCTGGAGGGCCCGGCGGCGCCTCTTGACGGCCGCGCCCACGCGGGGTGCTTCCTTCTCGTCCATGGCGGCTCCCTCCCTCTGCTGGCTGCCTCGTCGCGTACCTGCCGGTTACCTGCACCTTACGCAGCTTTGGGCCGGGGTTTCGCGTCGTGGCGGAAAGGGTGTGGGAAAGGGTGGCGGAAAGGAGCGCGGGAAAGGGGTGGCC
>NZ_JBHTST010000171.1:0-15395 GCF_042794995.1 Streptomyces sp. NPDC056503 | reverse complement strand
CCGCCCGGGGGAGGTGTCCCCGGGCGCCCGTCGGTACCGCGTCGCGCCGCTCGTGGCGGCGCCGCTAAGCGGGCGTCGCCGTCACGGCGCGCTGCGCTGGCCCGGCAGTGCGGCCCGGCCCGGCGTGTAGGCGTCGCCCGGCGGCTTGCCGTGCTCCAGCGGAGACCCGGGGCGACGGATTCCGGCCACCGCCTGCGCGGGCACCGCCGACTCCAGGACGGCCGTCGGAGGCTCGCCCTGGGGCCGCCTGGCCCGGTACGCCGCCCGGTAGGCCGCCGGCGAGGAGCCGAGCTGCCGCCGGAAGTGGCCGCGCAGCGCCACCGGCGAGCGGAAGCCGCAGCGTCCCGCGACCTCGTCCACCGAGTAGTCCGAGGTCTCCAGGAGCCGCTGCGCCTGGAGCACCCGCTGGGTGATCAGCCACTGGAGCGGCGCGGAGCCGGTCAGCGAGCGGAAGCGGCGGTCGAAGGTCCGCCGTGACATGTACGCGCGGGCGGCCAGGGTCTCCACGTCGAACTGCTCGTGGAGGTGCTCCAGCGCCCAGGCCACGACCTCGGCGAGCGGGTCGGAGCCGATCTCCTCTGGTAAAGACCTGTCGAGGTAGCGCTCCTGACCGCCACTGCGCCGCGGCGGGACGACCAGCCGGCGCGCCAGCGCGCCCGCGGCCTCGGTGCCGTGGTCGGTCCGCACTATGTGCAGACACAGATCGATTCCGGCCGCGGTGCCGGCGGAGGTCAGCACGTCCCCGTCGTCGACGAAGAGCTCCCGCGGGTCCACGTGGACCGACGGGTAGCGCTTGGCGAGCGTCGGCGCGTACATCCAGTGCGTGGTCGCCGGGCGGCCGTCGAGCAGGCCGGCCGCCGCGAGGACGAACGCCCCCGTGCACAGGCCGACGATCCTGGCCCCCTCCTCGTGTGCCCTGCGGAGGGCTTCGAGCGCTTCCGGCGGCGGCGGCGAGGTGATCGAGCGCCAGGCCGGTACGACGACCGTCCCGGCGCGGCCGATCGCCTCCAGGCCGTACGGCGCGGTGAGTTCGAGCCCGCCCGTGGTCCGCAGGGGGCCCTCCTCTCCCGCGCAGACGAGCAGCCGGTAGCGCGGCACGCCGGCGTCCTGCCGGTCGATGCCGAACACGGAGAGCGGGATGGAGCTCTCGAAGATGGGGCCGCCGCTGAACAGCAGCACCGCGACGACTTCGCGACGGCGGCGCCCGGACAGCTTCCGTGCGACCTCCGGTGCGGCGGAGTCCTGGCTCATGGTGCTAAGCCCCCCTCGGTGTTCGCGTCTCCCTGGTCGTGTCGCTGTGCCACGTTTCCCCTCGGTTTTGCACGAGACCCCAGTCGTCGGTACCCATGATCGAATCTACTGCGTCCCGTGCCGCCGGCGTGACAAGTTCGCGATCCGGCAGATTGTCGACAAGGCCACTTGGCGTGAAGCGATCGATGGGCGGGTGATCGCCCGGAGGGCCCCCGGGAGGGGCCCGGACCCGGTGAAGTGGCCGTGTGCGGGGGGTGCGGCCCTGCGGGGCAGGGCTTTCGAGGGGGAGCGGGCAGGGGCTGGCGTACCGTTTCGGCAAGGACGCGCCGGGAACTTCAAGTTGGCTGAAAACATATGGGATCGGCTGTGCGAACCTGTCAACTCCACGGGGTCCGCGAGCGTCCGCTCAGCCCCGGTGGCGGCTCCCGGCGCCCGCGGCGCCCTCGGTGCGGAGCCCTCGCTCCGCCCGGCACAGCAGCAGCCGGCACGCGGCCGTGACGGAGACGAGCCCGAGGGCGGTCCCGCCGGCCCCGCCCAGCGAGGTGCCGAAGGCGACGAGCACGAGCGGCACGAGGGCGCAGCAGAAGACCGCCCAGCGGACCACGTCGCCGGCCGGGTCCGCGAGCACTCCGCCGACCGCTCCCGGGCCCGTCCCGCCCCCCGCCGCGGACCCCGCCGGTCCGCCCGTCTCCGGGGCGGCGGGCGCCGCGGGGCCCGGTACCCGGGCGCGGCGGCGGGAGCGGGCGGGGCGGGCGGACGGGACGGACGCGGCGGATGCGGGGGTGGACGGTGCGGGCACGGGCAGCCTCCCAGCGGCGGTGATCCGGACCTGTGGGCAACGAGGAACGGAACGTTCCGGTCACTCTGAGCGACGCCCGTTCGGCTCTCGGTCCCGTCGCCGGGGGACGGTTGTAGGGCACATCCGGCATTGCCAGATGGCGAACCCTTCGTGCATTCTCCGGAGGGCACCGCGCGCGCCGAGGCGCGCACCAGCGGTCGGCACGCCGGGTGTGGCACGGCGGGCTCTGGGCAGGAGAGGAGTGTCGCCGTACCCTTGGGGGTATGGGCTTGGGAAGATGATTCCCGGACACAGCTCCGCCGCCACCCGTTGTTCCGCTCCCTCCACCGTCCCTTCCCACGAGGACTTCCCTAGCCGAGACACCGATGGCCGGTCACGAATTCCCCGAACCCGCGGACCGCAAGCGCGTCGCCGACTCCACGGTCGACCCCCTCGCGGTGGAACAGCCACGCCACGCCTGCGACCCGGCCTTCCGGCACGGGGTGGTCGTCGGCTTCGACGGCTCCACGTCCAGTGAGCGCGCCCTGGCGTACGCCATCGGCATGGCCCGGCGCTCCGGCTCCGGCCTGATCATCGTGCACGTCGCGAACCGGCTCCCCACCACCGTGTGGGCGGGCTGCGAGCCGCCGGTCTTCGTCGACGTCCCGGACCACCGCACCGAGGTGCTGGGCCTGGAGCTGGCCTGCGCGGACCACCTCTCCGAGGTGCCGTGGATCCTGGTGGAGCGGGGCGGGGACATCTGCCACGAGCTGGAGGAGGTCGGCCGCGAGTACTCGGCCGACGCGATCGTGGTCGGCTCGACGCACGGGATCGTCGGGCGGATCTTCGGCTCGGTGGCCGGGCGGCTCGCGCGGCGCGCGCGGCGCCCCGTGATCGTCATCCCGTAACGCCTTCCCGACCGGGATCGTCACGCCCCGCTCGGGATCGTCACGCCTCCCTGACCCGGTCCGCCATGCCTCTCCGGCCCGGTCCGCCACGCCTCTCCGACCCGGTCCGTCACGTCTCCCGGGCCGGTCCGTCATGCCTTCCAGGCCCGGATCGTCACACCTGACTCATCCTCAACTCCCTTCCCCGGGCGATAATTTCCGCCTGCCTCAGGTGATTTGTGCGCTTGTGAAGGGTAGCTAAAGAGCACCGGAACACAGCAGCTCACGCGGCATCACCGCTCGTTCGAAGGGAGCCCCACGTGAACAAGGACGTCGCGTCGGGGAACGGCAGCTCCACTCTCGGAAACCTCGCACTCGGTCTGACCCTCCTGGCCTTCGGCCTGGGCGGCACCGGTGTGATCGACAACGTCGCGGCAGCCGATGCCGCGGGCCTCGCCACCTGGGTCGGCGGCGTGGCGCTCTTCCTGGTCGGCCTGCTCGCCCTGCGCGCGGGCAGCACCGGCGACGGCACGGCCTTCGCGGCGCTCGGCGCCTTCTGGTTCACCTGGGGGACCGGAGTCGGCGGCGGCGGCTCGGCGGACGCGGCCGGACTCTTCCTGCTCCTGTGGGCGCTCCTGGCGCTCACGCTGACGCTGGCCGCCAAGGGCGGCGGGGTCTTCGGGCAGGGCGTGTACGGCCTCCTGTTCCTCGCGCTGCTGCTCTCGGGCATCGCCGCGCTGGCGGGCAGCGAGGGCCTCGGCAAGGTGGGCGGATGGGTGGCCGCGCTGGCGGGCCTCGCCGCCTGGTACGGCGCCACGGCGGCGGTGGCCGGCTGGCCGACGGCCCTGGGCCGCGCGGGCAGCGGCAGCACGGCGGCGGCGTAGCCCCCGGGGGCGGCGGGTGAGCCGAAGGGCGCGCCGGTGCCGTGAGCCCGGCCGAGGCGCCCGGAGGCGAACCGCGCCCCGACGAAAGCAGAACGGCCCCGCACGCTCCTGGGAAGCGTGGGGGCCGTTCTTCGTGTCCGGTCGGCTCCGCCGGGGGACAGGCCCGGCGTACGGCTCCGGGGGACAGGCCCGGGGCCGTGGCGCGCTCGGCGGGTGACAGGTCCCGCCGGGCGACTACTCGACCGTGACGGACTTGGCCAGGTTGCGCGGCTTGTCGATGTCGCGGCCCATGGCGAGGGCGGTGTGGTAGGCGAAGAGCTGGAGCGGGATGCCCATGAGGATCGGGTCGAGCTCGTCCTCGTTCTTGGGGACCACGATGGTGTGGTCGGCCTTCGCCTGCGGCTGGTGCGCGACCGCGAGGATGCGGCCGCTGCGGGCCTTGATCTCCTCCAGGGCGGCGCGGTTCTTCTCCAGCAGGTCGTCGTCGGGGACGATCGCGACCGTCGGCAGGGCGGGCTCGATGAGGGCCAGCGGGCCGTGCTTCAGCTCGGAGGCCGGGTAGGCCTCGGCGTGGATGTAGGAGATCTCCTTCAGCTTGAGGGAGGCCTCCAGGGCGACCGGGTAGCCCCGGACGCGGCCGATGAACATCATCGACTGGGCGCCCGCGTACTCGGCGGCGATCCTCTTGATCTCGTCCTCGGTCTTGAGGATCTCCTCGATCTGCGCGGGCAGCTTGCGCAGGCCCTCGATGATCCGCTTGCCGTCGGTGACGGACAGGTCGCGGATGCGGCCGAGGTGCAGGGCGAGGAGCGCGAAGGCGACCACCGTGTTGGTGAAGCACTTGGTGGAGACGACGCAGACCTCGGGGCCGGCGTGGACGTAGACGCCGCCGTCGGCCTCGCGGGCGATGGCGGAGCCGACCACGTTGACCACGCCGAGGACGCGGGCGCCCTTGCGCTTGAGCTCCTGGACGGCGGCGAGCACGTCGTAGGTCTCGCCGGACTGGGAGACGGCGATGTACAGCGTGTCGGGGTCCACGACCGGGTTGCGGTAGCGGAACTCGGAGGCCGGCTCGGCGTCGGCCGGGATGCGGGCCATGCCCTCGATGAGGGAGGCGCCGATCAGGCCGGCGTGGTACGAGGTGCCGCAGCCGAGGATCTTGATGCGGCGGATGGTGCGGGCCTCGCGCGGGTCGAGGTTGAGGCCGCCGAGGTGCACGGTGGAGAAGCGGTCGTCGATCCGGCCGCGCAGCACGCGGTCGACCGCGTCGGGCTGCTCGGAGATCTCCTTGTGCATGTACGTGTCGTGGCCGCCCATGTCGTAGGAGGCGGCCTCCCACTCGACGGTCTCGGGGGTCGCCGTGGTGGAGGCGCCCGTGACCGTGTAGGTGCGGAAGTCGTCGGCCTTGAGGGTGGCCATCTCGCCGTCGTCGAGGGTGACGACCTGGCGGGTGTGGGCGATGAGCGCGGCCACGTCGGAGGCGACCAGCATCTCCTTCTCGCCGATGCCGAGGATGACCGGCGAGCCGTTGCGGGCGACGACGATGCGGTCGTTGAAGTCGGCGTGCATCACGGCGATGCCGTAGGTGCCCTCGATGACCTTGAGCGCGTCGCGGACCTTGTCCTCCAGGGACTCGGCCTGGGAGCGGGCGATGAGGTGGGTGATGACCTCGGTGTCCGTCTCGGAGGCGAAGACGACGCCGTCGGCCTCCAGCTTGGCGCGGAGCTCCTGGGCGTTGTCGACGATGCCGTTGTGGACGACCGCGACCTTGTTCTCGGGGTCCAGGTGCGGGTGCGAGTTGTGGTCGCTCGGGGCGCCGTGGGTGGCCCAGCGGGTGTGCGCGATGCCGGTGGTGCCGGTGAAGCGCTTGGGGACGCGGGCCTCCAGGTCACGGACCCGGCCCTTGGCCTTGACCATCTTCAGCGCCGCGCTCTTCGGGCTGTTGATGACGAGACCGGCGGAGTCGTAACCGCGGTACTCCAGGCGGGCCAGGCCCTCCAGGAGCAGCGGCGCCACGTCGCGCTTACCGATGTAACCGACAATTCCGCACATAAAGGAAACCCCTCCGGTAGGTGATGGTGGTACTGCCCGGGCCCGGTGGCCGGGCCTGGACGAGACGGCCGGACTAGCCGTAGACGATCCGGCGCAGCTGCCGGAGCGAGAGCTCCGGTGGCGCGACGGCCCGGTGCGGCAGTTCGGCGGAGATCCGTTCGAAGATCTCCGCGTTCACCGCTCCGCCGGACTGCAGCTCACGGTGGCGGCGGCGGACGAACTCCTCGGTCGTCTCGTCGAAGTACGCCAGCACGTCGAGCACCACCCGGGCGGCCTCACCACGCTGGAGCGCGGTGCTCCGGACCAGATGGTCGATGAGGTCGTCATGGGACGGGCGGCGTTCGAGCACCCATGAATATTGAAGGCTGAGTCCGGGTTATCGCAAGAATCCTGCCCGAAATCGGGCAGGGACCGCATGATCACCGGCTTGGGGGCGGGTATTGGTCCAGACCTTGACCGCCCGTGCGAGCGCCGGTACGCATGGTGACCCGTCACTCGTCACTCGTCACCCGTCACCGTCACCCGCCGAAGGGGGCCGCCGTGAGACGGCGTCTGTTCGCATCCGTCCTCCTGCTGCTGGCCGCCGCGCTCGGCTGCACGGAGGCGGGCCCGGGCGCCTCCGGCCCGGGCCCGGCCCTCCCCGCCGCCGAGCCGGAGCTCCGCCCGCTGGGCCGGATCGTCCCGCTCCCCTCCTCCGTGGAGCCCGGGGGTGCCCCGTACGCCCTGACGGCCGCCACCCGCATCGGCGTGTCGGGCCACCCGGGCGTCCGGCCCGTCGCCGAGCAGCTCGCCGCCCGCCTCCGCCCCGCCACCGGCTTCCGCCTCCCGGTCGTCACCGACCCGTCCGCGGACCTGGTCCTCCGCCTCGACCCGGCGGCCACCGCCCTCGGTGACGAGGGGTACGAGCTCCGCTCCGCCCCCACCCGCCTCACCCTCACCGCCCGCACCCCGGCCGGCCTCTTCCGCGGCGTCCAGACCGTCCGTCAGCAGCTTCCCGCCGCCATCGAGCGCCCCACCGTCCAGCACCGCGCCTGGAGGATCGCCGGGGGCACCGTCACGGACGTCCCGCGCTTCCCGTACCGCGGCGCGATGCTCGACGTCGCCCGCCACTTCTTCACGGTCGACGAGGTGAAGGCGTACGTCGACCGCATCGCCCTCTACAAGCTCAACACCCTCCACCTCCACCTCACCGACGACCAGGGCTGGCGCATCGCGATCGCCTCCCGCCCGAGGCTCACCGGGGTCGGGGCGGCCACGGAGGTCGGCGGCGGCCCCGGCGGCTTCTACACGAAGGAGCAGTACCGCGAGCTCGTCCGCTACGCGGCCGCCCGCCACATCGAGGTCGTCCCCGAGATCGACCTCCCCGGCCACACCAACGCGGCCCTCGTCTCCTACCCGGAGCTGGGCTGCGACGGGAAGGCCCCGGAGCCCCACACCGGCATCGAGGTCGGCTTCTCCACCGTCTGCGCCGACGGGGAGGCCACGTACGCCTTCGTCGAGGACGTCCTGCGCGAAGTGGCCGCCCTCACCCCGGGGCGCCACCTCCACATCGGCGGCGACGAGGCCGAGTCCACGACCGCGGCGGACTACCGCGCGCTGATGACCCGCATCCAGCCGCTCGTCGCGAAGCACGGCAAGAAGGTCATGGCCTGGCACCAGCTCACGGGCGACGCGACCCCCGCCCCCGGCGCCCTGATCCAGTACTGGGGCCTGGACCGCACCACGGCGGAGGAGAAGGAGAAGGTCGCGGAGGCGGCGAAGGCGGGCGCCGGGATCGTCGTCTCGCCCGCCGACCGCGCCTACCTCGACATGAAGTACGCCGACGACACCCCGCTCGGCCTCCGCTGGGCCGGCACCGTCTCCGTCCGCAGGTCGTACGAGTGGGACCCGGGCACCTACCTCCCCGGCGTCCCCGAGTCGGCCGTCCGGGGCGTGGAGGCCCCGCTGTGGACCGAGACGCTGGCCACGCCCGAGGAGCTCGACCTCATGGCCTTTCCCCGTCTCCCGGGCCTGGCGGAACTCGGCTGGTCCCCGGCGGGCGGCCGCGACTGGGACACGTACAAGGTGCGCCTCGCCGAACAGGCGCACCGCTTCGAGGCGTTGGGGATCGGCTGGTACCGGTCGCCGGAGGTGCCGTGGCCGGCGCGGTAGCCCGAACGGGGCGTGACCGCGATGTGACGCAGCCCTCGGGACCCCACCTCTGTTGATCGCTGTGAGGTTAGGCTAACCTACCCTCGACTTGCCCAGGCCGACCCCGGCACGTACCGAAAGCGACCTCGCCATGCCCAGCAACGCCCGAGCCACCTCCCTCACCCGCCGCGGCATCCTCGCCGCGGGCGGCGCCCTCGGGCTCGGCGCCGTGCTCGCCGCCTGTGGCGACGGCGACAAGAAGAAGGACGCGAGCCCCTCTTCCTCCGCCAAGTCCGGTTCCTGGGAGTTCAAGGACGACCGCGGTCAGACCGTGAAGGCCAAGGCGACCCCGAAGAACATCGTCGCCTTCACCGGCACCGCCGCCGCCCTCAAGGACTTCGGCGTCGAGGTCACCGGCGTCTTCGGCCCGACGTACGTCGAGGACCCGAAGACCAAGGCGAAGAAGCCCGACGTCCAGGCCGGCGACCTCGACATCGCCAAGGTGAAGGTCATCGGCAACGTCTGGGGCGAGTTCAACATCGAGGAGTACCTCAAGCTCCAGCCCGAGGTCCTCATCACCGACATGTGGGAGAAGGACGCCCTCTGGTACGTGCCGGAGGAGCAGAAGGACAAGATCCTGAAGATCGCGCCGAGCGTCGCCCTGTGGGCCGCCGGCAAGTCGATGCCGTCCGTCCTCCAGCGCCACGCCGACCTGGCCGCCTCCCTCGGCGCCGACGTGCAGAGCGAGCAGGTCAAGAAGGACAAGGCCCGTTTCGAGGCGGCCGCCGAGCGCCTGCGCAAGGTCGCCCAGGGCAAGAAGGACATCAAGGTCCTGATCGGCTCCGGCGCGCCCGACACCTTCTACGTCTCCACCCCGGTCCGCCCGACCGACACGCTCTTCTTCCAGGAGCTGGGCCTCAACATCGTCACCCCGACGAAGCTGGACCCGTCCGGCTGGTTCGAGCTCCTCAGCTGGGAGAACGTCGACGCCTACAAGGCCGACGTCATCCTCCTCGACAACCGCACCGGCACCCTCCAGCCGGAGCAGCTGAAGGCCAAGCCGACCTGGGCCGCGCTGCCCGCCGTCAAGGCCGGCCAGGTCTTCCCGCGCGTGACCGAGCCCGTCTACTCCTACGCCAAGTGCGCCCCGCTCCTGGAGGACCTGGCCACCGCCCTGGAGAACGCGAAGAAGGTGTCCTGACCCGATGACGACCGCCGAGACCGCCCCGTTCCAGTTCTTCTCCCTCCAGGTCGACCGGACGCGGCGGCTCGGCCCGTCGCTGGTGCGCGTCACCTTCACCGGGGTGACCGGTGAGGAGCTGAAGGGCTTCGCCGCCGGAGGCCGCGACCAGTCGCTCTCCCTCTTCCTGCCGCACCCCGGCCAGGAGGCGCCCGTCCTGCCGCCGCTGGACGACCCGGACATGTACGCGATCCTCGGCGCCTGGCGGGCCATGCCCGACGACGTCCGGGCCGTGATGCGCTCGTACACCGTCCGCGAGCAGCGCGCCGAACCCCGGGAAGTCGACATCGACTTCGCCGTCCACGAGGACGGCGGACCCGCCTGCCGCTGGGCGCAGCACGCCAAGCCGGGCGACCGGGTGGTCGTGCTCGGCCCGGCGGTCGCCGACAACACCGCCGTCCGCTTCCGGCTGCCGGAGGGTGCCGACTCGGTGCTCATCTGGGCGGACGAGACGGCGCTGCCGGCCGCCTCCGCCATCCTGGAGTGGCTGCCGGCCGAGACCCGCGCCCGGGTCTTCCTCGAAGTGCCGTACTCCGGCGACCGGTCGGAGCTCGCGACGGAGGCCGACGCCACCGTCACCTGGCTCGTCCGGGAGGAGGGCGCGCCCTCCGGCCTGGAGGCGATCGCGGGCGCGGAGCTGCCCGGGGAGTCGCCGTACGTGTGGATCGCGGGCGAGTCCGGCGCGGTGAAGGCGCTGCGGCGGCACTTCGTGCGCGAGCGCGGGCTCGACCGGCGCCGGGTGACGTTCGTGGGCTACTGGCGCAAGGGGCTGTCGGAGGACGCCCTGCGCGAGGTGCCGGACGAGACGACGCAGGACGCGGAGCGGGACGAGTCCGGCGCCCTGGCGTAACAATTCGGCCATTTACCTCACGGCCCCTCAACCTTCACGGGATGGGGGGCCGTTGTCGTATTAAATTAGGTTAGGCTAACCTTACTTAAGCACCCACGGCTGCGTATACCGCGTCCCTCGTCCCGGAAGGGCCCCCACATGCGTTCGCACCTGCTCAACGACACGACGGCGGAGAGCTACCGACGCTCCGTCACCGAAGGAGTCGAGCGGGTGGCGAGGAAACTCGCCACGACGCGCGGCCCGTTCACCGGTATCACCCCCGCCGAACTGGCGCCCGTGATCGACGCCGTGGACCTCGACCGTCCCCTCGGTGACGCCTCCGCCGCCCTCGACGAGCTGGAGGACGTCTACCTCCGCGACGCGGTCTACTTCCACCACCCCCGCTACCTGGGCCACCTCAACTGCCCGGTCGTCATCCCCGCGGTCCTCGGCGAGGCCGTCCTCTCGGCCGTCAACTCCTCCCTCGACACCTGGGACCAGTCCGCCGGCGGCACCCTCATCGAGCGCAAGCTCATCGACTGGACCGCCGCCCGCATCGGCCTCGGCCCCCTGGCCGACGGCATCTTCACCAGCGGCGGCACCCAGTCCAACCTCCAGGCACTGCTGCTCGCCCGCGAGGAGGCCGGCACCGCCGACCTGTCGAAGCTGCGGATCTTCTCCTCCGAGTGCAGCCACTTCTCCGTCCAGAAGTCGGCCACCCTCCTCGGCCTCGGCCGCGACGCCGTCATCTCCATCCCGGTCGACCGGAACAAGCGGATGCAGTCCGTCGTCCTCGCCGCCGAGCTGGAGACCTGCCGCGCCGAGGGCCTCGTCCCGATGGCCATCGTCGCCACCGCCGGCACCACCGACTTCGGCTCCATCGACCCGCTGCCCGAGATCGCCGCCCTCGCCGAGGAGTACGGCGCCTGGATGCACGTCGACGCGGCCTACGGCTGCGGGCTGCTCGCCTCGCTCAAGCGCCGCCACCTCCTCGACGGCATCGAGCGCGCCGACTCGGTCACCGTCGACTACCACAAGTCCTTCTTCCAGCCCGTGAGTTCCTCCGCCGTGCTGGTCCGGGACCGCTCCGCGCTGCGCCACGCCACCTACCACGCGGACTACCTCAACCCGCGCCGCACGGTCGCCGAGCAGATCCCCAACCAGGTGGACAAGTCGCTCCAGACCACCCGCCGCTTCGACGCCCTCAAGCTGTGGATGACCCTGCGGGTCATGGGCGCGGACGGCGTCGGCGAACTCTTCGACGAGGTCTGCGACCTGGCCGCCGCCGGCCACGACCTGCTCGCCGCCGACCCGCGTTACGACGTCGTCGTGGAGCCGCAGCTGTCCACCCTCGTCTACCGCTACGTCCCCGAGGCCGTCACCTCGCCCGCCGAGATCGACCGCGCCAACCTCTACGCCCGCAAGGCGCTCTTCGCCTCGGGCGAGGCCGTCGTCGCCGGCACCAAGGTCGACGGCCGCCAGTACCTCAAGTTCACCTTGCTCAACCCCGAGACCACGGTGTCCGACATCGCCGCCGTCCTCGATCTGATCGCCGGCCACGCCGAGCAGTACCTGGGAGAGAACCTTGTCCACGCCTGAGAACGCCGGGATCCACGACTTCATCGGCATCGGGCTCGGTCCCTTCAACCTGGGCCTCGCCTGCCTGACCGAACCCATCGCCGAGCTGGACGGCCTCTTCCTGGAGTCCAAGCCGGACTTCGAGTGGCACTCGGGGATGTTCCTCGAAGGCGCGCACCTCCAGACGCCGTTCATGTCGGACCTGGTCACCCTCGCCGACCCGACCTCGCCGTACTCCTTCCTCAACTACCTGAAGGAGAAGGGCCGGCTGTACTCGTTCTACATCCGCGAGAACTTCTACCCGCTGCGCGCCGAGTACAACGACTACTGCCAGTGGGCGGCGAACAAGGTCACCTCGATCCGCTTCTCCACCACCGTCTCCGCCGTCTCCTACGACGAGGCCGGGCAGGTGTACGTCGTCACCACCGAGGCCGGAGAAACGTTCCTGGCCCGCCGGATCGTCCTCGGCACCGGCACCCCGCCGTACCTCCCCGACTCCTGCCGCGAGCTCGGCGGCGACCTGATCCACAACTCGCGCTACGTGCCGAACAAGGAAGCGCTCCAGCGCAAGAAGTCGATCACGATCGTCGGCAGCGGCCAGTCCGCCGCCGAGATCTACCACGACCTCCTCTCGGAGATCGACGTCCACGGCTACCAGCTCAACTGGGTGACCCGCTCCCCGCGCTTCTTCCCGCTGGAGTACACCAAGCTCACCCTGGAGATGACCTCCCCCGAGTACGTGGACTACTTCCACGCGCTCCCCGAGAAGACCCGCTACCGCCTGGAGTCCCAGCAGAAGGGCCTCTTCAAGGGCATCAACGGCGACCTCATCGACGCCATCTTCGACCTGCTCTACCAGAAGAACTTCGCCGGACCGGTCCCCACCCGCCTGCTCACCAACTCCGCGCTGGGCACCGCCTCGTACGACGAGACGACGGGCACGTACACCCTCGGCTTCCGCCAGGAGGAGCAGGAGAAGGAGTACGAGATCGAGACCGAGGGCCTGATCCTCGCGACCGGCTACAAGTACGCCGTCCCCGCCTTCCTGGAGCCGCTGAAGGACCGGCTGCGCTTCGACGGGCAGGGCCGCTTCGACGTCGCCCGCAACTACGCGGTCGACACGACCGGGCGCGAGGTCTTCCTCCAGAACGCCGGTGTCCACACCCACTCGATCACCTCGCCCGACCTGGGCATGGGGGCGTACCGCAACGCCTACATCATCGGGGAGATGCTGGGGTCCGAGTACTACCCCGTCGAGAAGACCATCGCGTTCCAGGAGTTCAGCGTATGACCGCCCCCACCGTCGAGATCCGCCCGCTCGATCCCCTCAAGGACGCGGAGCTGATCCACCCCTGGGTCACCCACCCCAAGGCCGCCTTCTGGATGATGCAGGACGCGAAGCTCCAGGACGTGGAGCGCGCCTACATGGAGATCGCCGCCCACCCGCACCACGACGCCTTCATCGGCCTCGTCGACGGCGAGCCCGCCTTCCTCATGGAGCGGTACGACCCCGCCCGGGTCGAGCTCGTCGGGCTCTACGAGCCGCAGCCGGGCGACGTCGGCATGCACTTCCTCGTCGCCCCGACCGACACCCCGGTGCACGGCTTCACCCGCACGGTGATCACCGCCGTGATGCGGGAGCTGTTCGCCGACCCGGCGACCGTCCGCGTGGTCGTCGAGCCCGACGTCCGCAACAAGGCCGTGCACGCGCTCAACGAGGCCGTCGGCTTCGTGCCCGAGCGCGCGATCCGGAAGCCGGAGAAGGAAGCCCTGCTGAGCTTCTGCACCCGCGCCCAGTTCGAGACCGCCGTCGGAGCGAGCATATGAACCCCGTCTCCCACCTCACCCCCGGTCGCTGGGCCGCCGCCAACCGCGCGCTGATCCGCAAGGGCCTCGCCGAGTTCGCCCACGAGCGGCTGCTCCACCCGCAGGAGCTGGGCGAGTCCCGCTACCGGGTGCTCAGCGACGACGGCGCCACCGAGTACCGCTTCACGGCGGACCGCTTCGCCCTCGACCACTGGCAGGTCTACCCGGAGTCGATCAGCCGGCACCGGGGCGACGAGCAGCTCCCCCTCGACGCCCTTCAGTTCATCACCGAGCTGCGCGGCGCGCTGGGGCTGAGCGACGAGGTCCTGCCGGTCTACCTGGAGGAGATCTCCTCCACCCTGGCCGGCACCGCCTACAAGTCGACCAAGCCGCAGGTGCCCGCCGCCGAGCTGGCCCGCGCGGACTTCCAGGCCATCGAGACGGGGATGACCGAGGGCCACCCCTGCTTCGTCGCCAACAACGGCCGCCTCGGCTTCGGCGTCGACGAGTACCGCGCCTACGCCCCCGAGGCGGCGAGCCCGATCCACCTGGTGTGGCTGGCCGCCCGCCGCGACCGGGCCGCCTTCACCGCCGGCGCGGGCATCGAGTACGACGCCTTCATCCGCGCCGAGCTCGGTGACGCGGCCGTGGACCGCTTCGCCGGCGTCCTCGCCGGCCTCGGCCTGGACCTCGCCGACTACCTCCTCATGCCGGCCCACCCCTGGCAGTGGTGGAACAAGCTGTCGGTGACCTTCGCCGCCGAGGTGGCGCAGCAGCGCCTGGTGTACCTCGGCGAGGGCGAGGACGCCTATCTGGCGCAGCAGTCGATCCGTACCTTCTTCAACACCGCCGACCCGGCCAAGCACTACGTGAAGACCGCGCTCTCGGTCCTCAACATGGGCTTCATGCGGGGCCTCTCGGCGGCCTACATGGAGGCGACGCCGGCCATCAACGACTGGCTGGCCCAGCTGATCGAGTCGGACTCGGTCCTCAAGGCGGCCCGCTTCTCGATCATCCGCGAGCGGGCGGCGGTCGGCTACCGGCACCTGGAGTACGAGGCCGCGACGGACCGCTACTCGCCGTACCGCAAGATGCTCGCCGCGCTGTGGCGGGAGTCCCCGGTGGAGCGGCTGGCCGAGGGCGAGCGGCTCGCGACCATGGCGTCCCTGCTCCACGTCGACCACGCGGGCGCGTCCTTCGCGGGCGCGCTGGTCAAGGAGTCCGGGCTGGAGCCGGAGGTCTGGCTGCGCGCCTACCTCGACGCGTACCTCCTCCCGGTCCTGCACTGCTTCTACGCCTACGACCTGGTCTACATGCCGCACGGCGAGAACGTGATCCTGGTCCTGGACGAGCGCGGCGCGGTCGACCGGGCGATCTTCAAGGACATCGCCGAGGAGATCTGCGTGATGGACCCGGACGCGGTCCTCCCGCCGGCGGTGGAGCGGGTCCGCGCCGAGGTCCCGGAGTCCATGAAGCTGCTCTCGGTCTTCACCGACGTCTTCGACTGCTTCTTCCGCTTCCTGGGGGCGACCCTGGCGGCGGAGGGCGTCGTCGACGAGGACGTCTTCTGGCGGACGGTCGCGGAGTCCGTGAAGGGCTACCAGGAGTCGAAGCCCGAACTGGCGGACCGCTTCGCGCAGTACGACATGTTCGCCGAGACCTTCGCCCTCTCCGCGCTCAACCGCCTCCAGCTGCGCAACAACAAGCAGATGGTCGACCTCGCGGACCCCTCGGGCGCCCTCCAGCTCGTCGGCGACCTGACCAACCCGATCGCCCGGTTCGCCTGACGGGCCGGCCCCCGAACCGATGCGAGCCCCGGCGGAGTACGGTCCTCCGCCGGGGCTCGCATCCGTGCCGGTCCGCTTCCTAGTGACCTGAGTCAGAGATTCGTCGGCAGTAGGCGGCGACTTTGTCGAGGATCTCGTCGGCGGTCTTCGTCCAGACGAACGGTCTGGGGTGC
>NZ_JBHTST010000170.1:0-15669 GCF_042794995.1 Streptomyces sp. NPDC056503 | reverse complement strand
GCCCCCCCCCGCCTCACCGCCGGGCGCGGCCCCCCCCCCCCCCCCCCGGGGGGGGGGCCCGTCCGCCGGTTCACCCGGCGGACGGCGCCCCGAACCACCGCTCCAGGCTTCCCCGGAGCTCCGCCGGATCGTCCCCGACCCAGACCACGTGCCCGTCCGGCCGCAGCAGCGCGGCCGGCACGTCCGGCTCGCCGTCGGCCCCGGTGACGCGCCGCACCCGGTCCTCCCAGCCGGTCACCGCGAGCGTCCCGGTGCGGTCCAGGAGGAGACCGCGCCCGGCGCGCGCCGCCTCGTACAGCCGGCCCTCCTTCAGCGGCACGTCCTTCAGCCGCCGGCCGAGCAGCTCGTGGCCCTCGCCGCAGTCGTAGCGGAGGTCGATGGCGATGAGCTTCCCGATGAGGAAGCGGTTGACCTCCTCGAAGTCCATCAGCTCCGCGAGCAGCCGGCGCACCGCCCGCGCCCCCGGCTCCTCGGACATCAGCTCCATCTGGGCGCGGGTGTTGTCGAGCACGGCGGCCGCGACCGGGTGGCGCTCGGAGTGGTACGTGTCGAGCAGCCCGTCGGGCGCCCAGCCCAGCACCTCGCCGGCGAGCTTCCAGCCGAGGTTGAAGGCGTCCTGCACCCCGAGGTTGAGCCCCTGGCCGCCGGTCGGCGGATGGATGTGGGCGGCGTCGCCGGCGAGCAGCACCCGGCCCTCGCGGTACCGCTCCGCCTGCCGGGTGCCGTCGCCGAACCGGGAGAGCCAGCGCGGCTCGTGGACTCCGAAGTCCGTTCCTCCGACGGCCGTCAGACGCTCCCTCAGCTCGTCGAGGGTCGGCGCGGAACGGTCGGACGCGAGCCCCTCGGCGGGTACGACCACGCGGTAGAGCCCGTCCCCGAGCGGCATCACGCCGTACCGCGTCTGCGTCTTGCGGACCTCGGTCATCACCGGGACGACCTCCTCCCACGGCACCCCGATCCGCACCTCGGCGATCAGCGTCTCGTGCCGGGCGGGCTCCCCCGGGAAGCCGATCCCGGTCAGGGCGCGCACGGTGCTCCGGCCGCCGTCGCAGCCGACCAGCCAGCGGGCGCGGAGCCGGGCGCCGTCGGCCAGCTCGGCCGTCACGCCCTCCTCGTCCTGGTCGAGCCCGACCAGCTCCCGGCCGCGCCACAGCTCCACGCCCAGCTCGCGGGCGTGCTCGTCGAGGAGTTCCTCGGTGACGTTCTGCGGGATGCCGAGGACGTAGGAGTGGGCGGTGTCGAGCCCCTCGGGCCAGCTGGTGCCGAGCCCGGCGAAGAAGCCTCCGACGCGGTACTGCTGGCCGCGGGCGAGGAAGCGGTCGAGGAGGCCGCGCTGGTCCATCACCTCGATGCTGCGGACGTGCAGCCCGAGCGCGCGGCTGTGCCCGCTCGGCTCGGCCGCCTTCTCCAGGACGAGCGGCCGCAGGCCCCACAGGCGCAGCTCGGAAGCGAGCACGAGCCCGGTCGGCCCGCCGCCGACCACGAGGACATCGGCATCGAACATGAGCGTTCCCCCATCAGTTTGCGCTGTTCAGCGGCCGATTCTGCGCCACCTGGGGGGCCTTGCCGCAAGGCCCCCCGTGCGCTATATGGTGAAGAGGGCGAGGGGCCGTCGGGGCACCGCTCAGCGCAGGTCGAGCCGCATGAGGATCCGGGGATGCCCGGAGAGCACCGAGGTGGTGTCGGCGGCCTTCACGAAGCCGGCGCGCTCGAAGTTCCGCCGCAGCCCGGGGTACGCCATCGTCAGGTCCACCCGCGCGTCGCCGTTGTCCAGCGGATACGCCTCCACCGCCGGCGCGCCGTGCGCGCGGGCGAAGTCGACCGCGCCCGCGATCAGGGCGTGGCTGACGCCCTTCTTCCGGTGGCCCGGGCGGACCCGGACGCACCAGAGCGACCAGACCGGCAGGTCGTCGACGTGCGGGATCTTCCGGTTGCGGGCGAAGGTGGTCTCCGAGCGGGGCGCCACGGCGGCCCAGCCGGCCGGCTCGCCGTCGTCGTAGGCGAGGACGCCCGGCGCGGGTTCCCGGGCGCACAGACCGGCGACGTACTCGCCCCTGGCCGGTTCGCGCAGCTCGTTGTTGAGCTTGGACGGGATCCGGTAGCTCAGGCAGAAACACACGTTGGCCGTGGGCGACTTGGGGCCGATCACGGCACGGACGTCCTCGTAGACCGAGGCCGGGCGGACTTCGATGGTCATGCCTCCACCCTGGCACGGGCGGCGCCGGCCGGCAGACCGCACGGCGCCGTCCCGCGGACCGCTCCGAGGAGACCGGCGCCTCCTCGGCGGGCGGCGGCGGGCGCTGCTCCGTACGGAGGAGGGAGGCCGGGGGTCAGACGCGGAGTTCGCGCGCCTCGAAGCGGCCCTGGCCGAGGACGAGGACGAAGGTGATCTGCTGGCCCTCGGAGAGGGAGCGGACCCCGTCCTCGACGTCCTCGGCCCGGAAGAAGACGGGTTCCTCCGATCCGACGGGCAGCACGAACCCGTAGCCGGCGCGGCGGTTGAAGGACTGCACGAATCCGGTGGTGCGGTTGTCCACGGCGACCTCCTACGCTCCGGGCGCTCACGGCGCCCCAGGGGAGGTGTACCCCGTGCGGCCCGGCTCTGCCATCCGAGCCCCCGAGGACGGCGGATCAGAAGACGGAGAGGCCCGTGATGGTGGTGAAGCGGTCGAGGGCGGCGACGCCGGCCACCGAGTTGCCCCGCTCGTCGAGGCCCGGACTCCAGACGCAGAGCGTGCAGCGGCCGGGCACGACGGCGATGATCCCACCGCCCACACCGCTCTTGCCGGGCAGCCCGACGCGGTAGGCGAAGTCGCCGGCGGCGTCGTAGGTGCCGCAGGTCAGCATGACGGCGTTGATCTGCTTGGCCTGGCTGCGGGTGAGCAGCCGGCTGCCGTCGGCGCGGACGCCGTGCCGGGCGAGGAAGCCGGTGGCGACGGCGAGGTCGGCGCAGGACGCCTCGACGGAGCACTGCCGGAAGTACTCGCGCAGCAGCGTGGGGACGGGGGTGGAGATGTTGCCGTAGGAGGCCATGAAGTGGGCGAGGGCGGCGTTGCGGTCGCCGTGCTCGCCCTCGGAGGCGGCCACGTCCCGGTCGAAGTCCAGGTCGTCGTTGCCGCTCTCGGCGCGCAGGAAGTCACGGAGGCTGCCGGAGGCGTCGCCGGTGAGCCGGTGGAGCCGGTCGGTGACGACGAGCGCGCCCGCGTTGATGAACGGGTTGCGGGGGATGCCGTGTTCGTACTCCAGCTGCACGAGCGAGTTGAAGGGGTTGCCGGAGGGCTCGCGGCCCACGTGCTCCCACAGCTCGTCGCCCTCCTTGGCGAGGGCGAGCGCGAGGCTGAAGACCTTGGTGACGGACTGGGTGGAGAAGGGCCGCTGCCACTCCCCCACCCCGTACACGCTTCCGTCCACCTCCGCGACGGCCATCCCGAACCGGCCCGGGTCGCCCGCCGCGAGCGCCGGGATGTAGTCGGCCGGGCGACCCCGGCCGACCAGGCCCTCGATCTCCTCGGCGACGCGTTCGAGGACGGGCAGGAAGGACTGCATCATGATCACATCATGCCGCCGGGCGGTCGCTCCCGTCGGCCGGCCGGGCCCGGTGTCCTCAGGCGACGACCTCGTAGGTGAGGGTGTAGTCGGCGTCGTCCTCGGTGAACCTGTACTCCAGCTCCCCCAGGCCCAGCATGGCCGGCCCGGCGTAGAAGCGTCCGAGCAGGTCGTCGTCGTCCGGCGAGTCGTGGTCGAGGAGCTCGACACGCGCCCGCGTGCCGAACGGAACGGGTGGTACGGCGGAGAGGTCCGCGGTCTGCCGGTCGTTCAGACCCGGCGATTCGGCGCCCCACACCTGGACGCCGTTGACCAGCAGTCGCTGCTCGTCCTCGCCGTTGTCGTCCTCGGTCCTGGAGCAGTAGAGCGAGATGAGACGGAGCCTCACGGCCACCCCCAACGGTGCGCTGTCCGGCCGGTCCGGCCGGTGACACGACCGTAGGGCGGGCACCGGATTCCGGACAACGGAGCGCGGCGCTCCGCCGCCGTGCTCCTTCGCGCCCCCCGAGTGGGGGACGCGGGCCCGGCCGCACATCCGGGCCCGCGCACCCCCCGGCGGTCAGCCCGCGACGCGGGCCATCCACTCCTCCACCTCGGCGGAGGTGCGGGGCAGCCCGGCGGACAGGTTCTCGTGTCCCGCCTCCGTGACCAGCAGGTCGTCCTCGATGCGGACGCCGATGCCGCGCCACTCGGCGGGCACGGTCAGGTCGTCGGGCTGGAAGTAGAGGCCCGGCTCGACCGTGAGGACCATGCCCGGGGCCAGGGCACCGTCGACGTACTCCTCGTTGCGCGCGGAGGCACAGTCGTGCACGTCAAGACCGAGCATGTGGCCGGTGCCCGCCATGGTGAAGCGCCGCTGGAGACCGAGCTCGTACGCGCGGTCCACCGGTCCCTCGATGAAGCCCCACTCCACCAGCTTCGCCGCCAGGTGCCGCTGGGCCGCCTCGTGGAAGGCGCGGTAGGGGGCGCCCGGCTTCACCGCGTCGAAGCCCGCCTGCTGCGCCTCGTACACGGCGTCGTACACCTGCCGCTGGACGGGGGTGAAGGTGCCGCTGATGGGGAGGGTGCGGGTGACGTCGGCGGTGTACAGCGAGTGGGTCTCCACGCCCGCGTCGAAGAGCAGCAGCTCGCCGGGGCGGACCGGACCGTCGTTGGAGGTCCAGTGCATGATCGTGGCGTGCTCGCCGGCGGCGCAGATCGAGCCGTAGCCGACCGAGTTGCCCTCCAGGCGGGCGCGCCGGAAGAAGGTGCCCTCGATCCAGCGCTCGGAGGTGGCGACGGCGGTGGAGAGGTCGCCGATGGCGTCGGTGAAGCCGCGGACGGTGGAGTCGACGGCCTTGCGCAGCTCGCCGATCTCCCAGGCGTCCTTGATCAGGCGCAGCTCGCTGAGGACGTCCTCCAGCTCGGTGTCCCGCTCCTCGTCGGTGGTGACGGCGGCCTCCAGGGCGGGGTCGACGCCGCGGACGATCCGGGTGGGCACGCCGGCGCCGGCGGCCAGCTCCTCGGCGGCGCCGCGGACGTCCCGGCAGGGCAGTCCGAGGACGCGCTCGGCCTCGGCGAGGGAGAGCCGGCGGCCCATCCACAGCTCGGCGGTGTAGCCGATCCAGAAGGTGTCGTCGTCGCGGCCGTCGCGGGGCAGCTGGTAGCCGTACGCGTCGTGGCCGCCGTCGGCGCGGGGCTCCAGGACGAGGGCGCAGTCGCGGGCCTGGTCGCCGGTCATGTGGACGTAGGCGGAGTGCGGGCGGAAGGGGTAGGTGTCGTCGTTGGAGCGGACCTTGAGGTTGCCGGAGGGGATCACCAGGCGCTCGCCGGGGAAGCGGGCGGAGAGCGCGGCGCGCCGGGCGGCGGCGTACGGCGCCTGCTCGGAGACCGGCAGGTCGTGCCGCTCGGTGTCGGCCCAGCCGGTCCGCATCAGCGCGGACAGTTCCTCGGAGATGCCGTCGTACAGCCCGTTCTTGCGACCCTTCGCCACGTCCTGCTCCTTCGTCGTGAGTGCCTGGGGGAACCGCCGGTCGTCGGCGGCTCACGGACCGTAGCCCGGCGCGGGACGCCGTGGGGCCGAGGAGTGCCAGTGGCACGGATCGGACACCGGCCGGTGCCGGCGACGGACAGAATGGGCCCCATGGCGAACGCGAGACTGGGCGAGGCGCTGCGGCTCCTGGGCCTCGGCGAGACGGCGGCGCGGGTCTACCGCGCGCTCCTGGAGCGGGCGCCGGCGCCGCTGGAGGCGGTCGGCGCGGCGGCCGGCGTCGAGGGGGCGGCGCTGGCGGAGGCGTACGGCGAGCTCGTCGACGCCGGGCTCGCGAGCCCGGCCCTCGACGGGGGCGCCACCGTGGCGCCGGTACCGCCGGCGGCGGGCCTGGAGATCCTGGGCCGGCACCGGGCGGCGGAGCTGGACGAGTCGCGGATCACCGTGGGCGGCGCCTTCGAGTCCTTCCGGCGGCAGCGGCTGGCCGCGTACGACGACGACCTGGTGGAGGTGGTGACCGGGGAGGCGATCGGGCCGCGGATGCGGCAGGCGTGGGCGAGCGCCCGGCAGCAGATCCGGCAGATGGACTCGCCGCCGTACTTCCCGATCCCCGGTTCCACCGACGACGCGCTGGCGACCCTCGCCCGCGGCGTCACCCAGCGGGTGATCTACTCCCGGGCCTCGCTGGAGGAGCCGGGCCACCTGGAGGAGTCGATCGAGCCGGTGATCGCGGCGGGCGAGCAGGCCCGGGTGCTGCCGTCCGTGCCGGTGAAGCTGGTGATCATCGACGACGCGTACGCGCTGGTCTCGCTGTCGATCAAGGAGGCCGACGTGCACAACACGACGCTGGTGGTGCAGCCGTGCGGGCTGTTCTCGGCGCTGGTGGCGCTCTTCGAGCAGTCCTGGCGGGACGCGCTGCCCTTCCACGGCCGCACCGCGCTCCCGGGCGGGCTGCCGCCGGCCGACCGGCGGCTGCTGTGGCTGCTCGCCGGGGGTGCGGCGGACGAGGTGATCGCCCGGGAGATCGGCGTCAGCCGCCGCACCCTCTTCCGCCGCATCCAGGTCCTGATGGCCCGGCTCGGCGCGACCAACCGCTTCCAGCTGGCGCTCCAGGCGCAGCGGCACGGCTGGCTGTGAGCCCGCCCGTCAGTCCTCGGGCCCGGTGAGGTGCTTGCGCAGGAAGGTGTACATGAGGGCCTTGTTGCGGGCGGCCTGCGCGTTGTCGGTGGCGCCCGCGTGGCCGCCGCCGGTGTTCTCGTGGAAGAGCACCGGGTGGCCCAGCTCGCGCAGCCGCGCCGCCGCCTTGCGCGCGTGCCCGGGGTGGACCCGGTCGTCGCGGGTGGAGGTGGTGAGCAGCACCGGCGGGTAGGGGGCGCCGGCGGTGAGCCGGTGGTACGGGGAGAGCTCCCGCAGGTGCGGCAGGTCGGCCTCGTCGTCGGGGTCGCCGTACTCGGCGATCCAGGAGGCGCCGGCGAGCAGCTTGTGGAAGCGGACCATGTCGAGCAGCGGCACCTGGCAGACGATCGCGCCGAACAGGTCGGGGTAGCGGGTGAGCATGGCGCCCATGAGGAGGCCGCCGTTGCTGCCGCCGGCGGCGCCGAGCATGCCCGGGGTGGTGATGCCCCGGGCGACGAGGTCGCGGGCGACGGCCGCGAAGTCCTCGAAGGCCCGGTGGCGGTGGGCGCCGAGCGCGGCCTGGTGCCAGTCGGGGCCGTACTCGCCGCCGCCCCGGATGTTGGCGATGACGTAGGTACCGCCGCTCTCCAGCCAGCCGCGCCCGGTGAGCGAGGCGTACGACGGGGTGAGGGAGACCTCGAAGCCGCCGTAGCCGTAGAGGAGGGTGGGGCCGGGGCCCTCGGACCGGTCCGGGCCGATGACGAAGTACGGGACGCGGGTCCCGTCCTCCGAGACGGCGAAGGCCTGCTCGACGGCGAGTCCGGTGATGTCGAAGCGGGCCGGCGCCTGGCGCAGGATCTCGGTGTCGCCGCCGATGTCGCCGCGGGTGAGCGTGGACGGCTGGAGGAATCCGGAGACGTCGAGGAAGTACTCGTCGGAGACGTCCGGGTCGGTGTCGGTGACGGCGACCGCCGAGAGCGGGGGCACGTCGGCGAGCGGGGCGCGCGACCAGCCGCCCTCCTCGCGCGGGGTGAGGACCTCGATGCGGGTGCTGACGTCCCGCATGGTCTCCAGGATCAGGTGGTGGCGGGTCCAGGAGTGCCCGGCGAGCGCGGTCCGCTCGTCGGGGACGAAGAGGGCCTCGGCGGTGCGGTCGCCGGCCAGGAAGGCGTCGAAGCCGAAGGCGAGGAGGGCGCCGGCGGGGTGTCCGAGCCAGGGCGACTTGAGGGTGACGATCAGGTGCTTGCAGTGGGCGTAGACCTCGGCGTCCTCCGGGACCTCGATCCGCACGAGCCGGTCGTCGGCGGTGAGGAGGTGGGTCTCGCTGCGGAAGAAGTCGAGCGACCGGCCGACGAAGTCGCGCTCGTAGCCGGGGGTGGGGTCGTGCCAGGCCCAGGCCGAGACGTCGGCGGGCTCGCCCTCGAAGACGGTGACGGCCTCGGCGAGCGGGGTGCCGCGCCGCCAGCGGCGGACCGTGCGCGGGTAGCCGGCGTCGGTGAGCGAGCCGGGGCCGTGGTCGGTGCCGACGAAGACGGTGTCGCCGTCGACCCAGCCGACGCTGGTCTTCGCCTCGGGCACGGTGAAGCCGTCCGCGACGAAGGCGCGGGAGGGCAGGTCGAACTCGCGGACGACGACGGCGTCGCCGCCGTCGCGGGAGAGGCTCAGGAGCGCCCGGTCGTGGGCGGGCCGCCGCACCCGGGCTCCGGCCCACACCCACTTCTCGCCCTCGGCCTCGGCGAGGGCGTCCACGTCGAGCAGGACCTCCCACTCGGGGGCGTCCTTGCGGTACTGCTCCAGGGTGGTGCGCCGCCACAGGCCCCGTACGTGCTCGGCGTCCTGCCAGAAGTTGTAGAGGTACGGGCCCCGGCGGGTGGTGTACGGGATGCGGTCGACGGCGTCGAGCACCTCGCGCAGGCGCTCCGCGAAGGCGTCGAAGCCGGGTCCGGCGGCCAGCTCGGCCTCCGTCTCGGCGTTCCGCTCGGCCACCCAGGCGAGGGCGGCCTCACCGTCGACGTCTTCCAGCCACAGGTACGGATCGTCATGGTTCACGCGGGACATTCTCCCCCGGCGCCGGAGGGTGGTGCCTCAGTCGGCCACCAGCTTGTACACCTCCTTGCCGTCGGCGTCGACGGCGAGGTAGCCGACGGCGCTGTAGGCGTTGGTGCGGTAGACGAGGAGGGTGGGGCGGTTCTCGTTGAAGGTCCAGCGCTTCACGATCAGGTACCGGGTGAGGGGTTCCTCGACCTTGAGCTCGCGGTCGGCGCGCTGCATGAGGGCGGGGAGGCCTTCCCAGGCCATGCGGGCGGGGTCGAAGGGCTGGTCGTCGGGGCTGGAGGCGCTGATGGTGCCGCCGATGCCCTGCCGGCTGACCTTGCCGTCCCGGTACTGCCACCGGTCGTAGGTCTTGGCGCCCTGCTTGGTGGGGATCTCGGCGATGGCGTACTCGTCGTAGACGAACACCTGCTTGACGGTGGTGACGCCGGTGGCCTCGCGGAAGGCGTCGAGTGCGGTGCGGACGCCGGCGGGGGCGAGGAGGGAGCCGGGGGCGGCGGTCGTGGGCGCCGTGGTCCTCGGGGTGCCGCCGCCCGTCGGGCCGGGCGAGGTGCTCCGCGGGGTGGACCCGGTCCGCTTGCCGTCCCCGGTGCCGAGGCCGAGGCCGCCGGTGCCGCCGCCGTCCGTCCCGTCGGGGATGAGCTTCGCGATGCCGAGGGCGAGCAGGGCGGCGGCGAGGACCAGGCCGCCCGCGAGGGTGGCGAGGCGCTTCCGCCGGGCGGGGACGGTGCCGGACGCGGGGCTCGGGCCCGAGGAGGGCGGGACGGGCCGGCCGTAGGCGGGGTGGGCGTACGGATGGGCCGGCGGCGGGTACGCGGCGGGGGTCGCCGGGCCGAAGCCCGGGGGGACGGCGTCGACCGGGGTCACGCCGGGGACCGCGGTCCCCTCCTGGGCCTGGGCCTCCTCCAGGAGGCGGTCGAGGAGCGCGCCGTCCGGGCGCTGCGCCGGGTCGCGGACGAGGAGGCGGGTGAGGACGGCGGCGAGGGCGCCGGAGCGGACCGGCGCCGGGATCGGGTCGTCGAGGACGGCGACGACCGTGGCGAGGCTGGTGGCCCGGCGCAGCGGGTGGTGGCCCTCGGTGGCCACGTACAGGAGCATGCCGAGCGACCACAGGTCGGAGGCGGGGTTGCCCTCCTCGCCGCGGACCCGCTCGGGGGCGATGAACTCGGCGGAGCCGATGAGGTCGCCGGAGGCGGTGAGCCGGGAGGTGGCCTCGTCGAGGACGGCGATGCCGAAGTCCGTCAGCACGGCGCCGCCTTCGGCGCGCAGCAGGACGTTGGCCGGCTTGACGTCGCGGTGCTGGATGCCGGCGGCGTGGGCGGCCCGCAGGGCGCCGAGGACCTGCCGGCCGAGCGCGATCGCCTCCGGGACGGGCATCGGTCCGGCGGCGAGCCGGTCGGCGACCGAGTTCCCCTCGACCAGTTCCATGACGATCCACGGGGCCGAACCGTCGGCGGGTTCGACGATGTGGTGGACCGTCACGACGTGCGGGTGGGAGAGCCGGGCGAGCGCCCGGGCCTCGCGGACGGCCCGGGCCCGCGTCTGGGCCGTGAGGCCGGGGCGGGCCGCCTCGGCGGCGGGGTCGGGCGGGCGGACCTCCTTGAGGGCGACGTCCCGGTCGAGGGCAATGTCGCGGGCCCGCCAGACCGTGCCCATGCCGCCGCTGCCCAGTGGGGAGACCAACCGGAACCGTCCGTCGACGAGAGGTCTGCCGTCGTCGTCACTCGTGCTCATGAGCGGTCATCGTAGGCGGCCGGGGTGACAGCCGGGGGGCCGGGCGGCGCACCGGAGCGCGCCCCCCGGCCCGGCGGGGTCAGGGCTTCATCTCGTAGGCGCCGGAGAGGGCCTCGACGCGGGCCCAGACGCGGGCGGTGCGGGCCTCGTCGACGACCGGGCGGCGGACCGCGCCGAGCGCCCAGGCCTGCTGCGCGTCGGTGGCGGAGTCCTTGCCGTGGAGTTCGACGGCGTGGCCGGAGAAGTCCCGGACGAGGACGGCGAAGAGCTCGTCGAGGACGTCGTCGTCGAGTCCGGTGAGGGCGGCCTGCTCCAGGACGAGCTGGGCGTGGACGACGAGCGCGAAGAGCTGGCCGACGGCGAGGAGCAGGTCGAGGTCGCGGCTCTGGGCCTCGTCGGGGGCGGCGGTGCGGACGAAGTCGCAGAGGTCGTCGGCCTGTTCGCGGAAACGGGCGACGTTCGGCAGCCGGTCGTAGGCGTCGAAGGCGGGCCGCCAGTCGTGGAAGCGGACGGAGCCGAGGCCGCGGGCCGGGCCCTGGCGGAAGAGGAAGGCGTCGTCGGCGGCGTCGAGACGGGTGGGGACGGCCGGGTGGTCGACGGGCTCCAGGAGGTGGTTGCGGAGGAACTTGAGGATGAGGGCGAGGTTGACGTGGACCGTGCCCTCCAGCTTCGGCAGGCCGCGGATCTCGACGGCGGCCTGGGCGAAGTAGTTGTCCTTCTCGAAGCCCTTGGCCGCGATGACGTCCCACATGAGGTCGATGACCTTCTCGCCCTCGGTGGTCACCTTCATCTTCGTCATCGGGTTGAAGAGGAGGTAGCGGCGGTCGTCGGGTCCGGCGGTGCGGAAGTAGTCGACGGCGCGGTCGCTGAAGAGCTTCATGCCGGCCAGCCGGACGTAGGCGTCGGTGAGTTCGCGGCGCACGTGCGGGAAGGCGGTGACGGGGCGGCCGTACAGGACGCGGTTCTGCGCGTGGGTGACGGCCTCGTACATCGCGTGCTCGCAGATGCCGATGGAGGCGGTGCAGAGGTTGAACTTGCCGACGTTGACGGTGTTGAGGGCGGCGTCGAAGGCGGCGCGGCCGGTGTGCAGGACGTCCTCGGCGGAGACCGGGTACTCCTCCAGCCGGAACTCGCTGACGAACTTCGAGGAGTCGACGACGTTCTTGACCAGGTGGTAGGCCGGGTGACGGCTGTCGGCGGCGAAGAAGACGTAGCCGTCGGGCCCCTCGACGTCGGTGCGGCGGCCGAAGACGGAGACGAGACCGGCGGCGTTGCCGTTGCCGATGTAGTACTTGGAGCCGGTGGCCCGGAAGCCGCCCTCGCCGTCGGGGGTGAGCAGCATGTCGGTGGAGTAGATGTCGGCGCCGTGCGTCTTCTCGGAGAGTCCGAAGGCGAACACCTCGCCCTGGCCGAGGAGTTCGGCGGCGCGGGCGCGGGCGGCGGCGTTGTCGCTCTGCCAGACCGGGCCGAGGCCGAGGATGGTGACCTGCCAGGCGTACCAGTAGTCGAGCCCGTAGAAGCCGAGGATCTCGTTCAGGGCGGCGATGCGGGCGGTGTCCCACCGCTTGTCGCCCTCGCCCTCGCCGGCCTCCGTCGCGGGGGTGAGGAAGGTGGCGAACAGCCCTTCCTCGGCGGCGAAGGCGAGGAAGTCGCCGAGCCAGGCGCGGGTGCGGTAGTCCTCGATGATCCGGCGCTTGCCGCGCTCCTCGAACCAGTCGACGGTGGCGCGCAGCAGCCTGCGGGTCTCGGGGTCGAAGTGCGCGGGGTCGTAGGTGCGGGGGTTGAACAGCAGCGCGTCGGCCATGGGGTACCGCCTTGGGAGGATGAGGGTGGTGGGTGGGGCTTGCCGAAGAGGGTTCAGAACCTGCGCAGGGTGGCGAGGACGTCGTCGAGCCAGGCGATCATCATCCGCTCGTACGCGATGCCGCCGCGCAGCACGACGTGCTGGAGCTCCCGCTCGGCGTCGGGCGGCGTGCGGCCGGCCGACTCCGGGGGGAAGTCCCGCTCCTCGCCGGCGAGGTAGTGGGCGAGGCGGCCGGCGTGCGCCTGCCGGTGCCGTTCGACCTCGCGGACGAGGCCGGCGGGGTCGTCGAAGGCGGCGCCCCGGATCTTCACGGCGAGGTCGTGCCGGACGCTCTCGGGTTCGATCGGCTCGTGCAGCCAGGAGCTCAGCGCCGCGTGCCCGAGGTCGGCGACGGAGTACTCCTTCTTGTCCGGCCGTCCCTGCTGGGGGACTTCCCGCGCGGCCACCCAGCCGTCGTTCTCCATCCGCTTGAGCACGCGGTAGATCTGCTGGTGGGTGGCGGTCCAGAAGTAGCCGATGGACCGCTCGAACCGCCGGGCCAGTTCGTATCCGGACCCGGGCTTCTCCAGCAGGGACACGAGGATCGCGTGTTCGAGCGCCATGCCCCCGATCCTGCTATGCAACTGGTTGCATAGCAAGGCGGCCGTCCGCCGATGAGACGCGCCTCACGACGCGGACGGCCCGGCGACGCTCCAGCGCCTCGGCGTGGGACCCGCACGGGGCCGGGGCCGCCGGTCCCCGCCCGCCTCCCGGGGGCACGGAGGGTCAGGGCGGGAGCCCGCGCTGTCGGTGACGCTGACTAGGCTCGGCCGCATGACGACGCACCTGGTAGACGCCGCGTGGGACCGCATCGACCACTGGCTCCTGACGCACGCGCCCCGCACCTTCGCCACGCTCGCGCCGCCCGCGCGGGACGAGGACATCCGCGCGACGGAGCGGGAGTTGGGCGTCGCCTTCCCGCCCGACCTGAGGGCGTCGCTGCGCCGCCACGACGGCACCCGCCGGGGACCGGAGGCGCTCCGTTTCGACAACCACGACCGGCTCCTCGGCCTCCGGGACCTCGTGGAGGCGACCGGCTTCCTGCGCGCGTGCGCGGCGGGCCTGGACGAGGAGGCGGCGGAGGGCTACTGGCTGCACGGCTATGTGCAGTTCGGCTCGTACGAGGTCACCGCCGACGGGGTCGCCGTCGACTGCGACCCGAGCCGCCCCACGTACGGCGCGATCGGCCGCTTCTTCGACGAGACGGGCACCGACTTCGGCACCGCCGACTCCCTCGGCGCGTACCTGACGCGGCTGGCGGACCGGCTGGAGAGCCCGGGGCACCTGGCCCCGGTCGTCTTCGCCGGCCGCCTGATATGGGAGGACCCGTCCGGCCGCCTCCCGGAGTGGGACCCCACGGACGCCCCGCTCCCCGGCCCGGACGCGGAACTCCCCCCGCTCCACCTCCCCGACGACCCGTCGGAGCGCCTGAAGGTGGGCATGCTCTACGGCCTGGAGGAGCTCGGCGCCCTCGTCGCCACCCTGCCTCCGGAGCGCGTCGCCGAAGCGGCCCGCAAGCAGGCCCGCCGCCTCGCGGAGGAGACCGGTCTGGCCGCGTACCCCGAGCTGGCCGAGGCCCTGGACGCCCTGGACGCCGGCGCGGGAGTCCCCTCCCCCGACAGCCCCGCGATCCTGCGGCTGCGCGCCGTGAGGGCGCGGGCGCAGGCGCGCGGCGACGGCGCCCGGGCCATGGCGGCGGTGGAACTGGCGCACGCCGTACGGGGCTCCGCCTACCGGGCGGCCGCCGAGATCCCGACCATCCGCGCCCTGTACGCCCCGCTCTGGCGTGACGACCTCCACGCCGACCTCGGGAACCCCCCGCTCCCGCCGGCCCCCGACGACGCCTTCTGGGGGCTGCTCCGCAACCCCGCCATCGACGCGGACGTGTACGCCACCTGGTACGCGGAGGGGCATTGCATTCAAGAGTAAGTCCATTGCAACAACCCCCCGTCACCCACCTGCACATACGCACCACTTGCCGCTCAAGTACGTTGCCGAATGACTAAACGCAATGTACCTTCGGCTCCGTTCGGCAGTTCGGAATCGTCACGTGCGGGGGATCACGATGGAAACGACCAAGGGCGGCTTCTCCGAGGCGGGGCTGCGGAGGGTGCGCGACGTGCTCGCGCGGCACGTCGACTCGGGCCGGATCCCGGGGCTCGTCGCCCTGATCGGGCGGGGCGACGAGACGCACGTCGAAGCGCTCGGCACGATGCGGCACGACGGCGGTGCGCCGATGCGCCGGGACACCATCTTCCGGATGGCCTCGACGTCGAAGCCCGTCGCGGTGGCGGCGGCGATGATCCTGCTCGACGAGTGCCGGATCCGCCTGGACGACCCGGTCGACACCTGGCTCCCCGAACTCGCGGACCGTCAGGTGCTGAAGCGGGTCGACGGCCCGCTCGACGAGACCGTGCCGGCCCGTCGGCCGATCACCGTGCGGGACGTGCTGACCTCGACGTTCGGCCTCGGCATGGACCTGACCTCACTCGGTACCCCGATCATGAACGCGGTCTTCGAGCAGGGCCTCACGCCCAACCTGCCGGTGCCGATGCCCGAGCCGGACGACTGGATCCGCCGCCTCGGCACGCTCCCGCTGATGCACCAGCCGGGCGAGCGCTGGCAGTACCACATCAGCAACGACCTGCTCGGCGTCCTCGTCGCCCGCGTCTCCGGCCGGTCGTACGAGGCCTTCCTCCGCGAGCGCCTCTTCGAGCCGCTCGGCATGAAGGACACCGGGTTCCACGTCCCCGCCGACCGGATCCACCGGCTGCCTCCGCTGTACGCCCCCGACCCGGCGACCGGCGAGTTCCACGTCTGGGACGAGGCCGAGGGCGGCCGGCACAGCGCGCCGCCCGCCTTCCAGAGCGGCGGCGGCGGCCTGAACTCCACCGCCGACGACTACCACGCCTACTTCCGCATGCTGCTCAACCGGGGCACGCACGGCACCGAGCGCATCCTCTCCCGCCCCGCCGTGGAGCTGATGACCACCAACCGGCTCACCCCCGAACAGCAGGCGGCCCGCCACAAGCTGGCCACGGACAACGTCCACATCTCCTTCGGCCAGGGCCAGCACGGCGGCTGGGGCTTCGGCATGGCGGTACGCACCTACCGCGGCGACTACGCCCCCGTCGGCCAGTTCGGCTGGGACGGCGGCAGCGGCACCTCCACCTACGCGGACCCCGTGAACGGCCTGACCGGCATCCTCCTCACCCAGACGGGAACCTCCGTCCCGGCCCCGGCCCATCTCTTCCACGACTTCTGGACCACGCTCTACCAGGCCCTGGAGGACTGAGACCCCGCCGGTTCGGAATGCCCCGGGAACGCAGAAAAGCCCCGCACCATGAGGTGCGGGGCTTTCCCACAATGATTGTTCGGCGGCGTCCTACTCTCCCACAGGGTCCCCCCT
>NZ_JBHTST010000169.1:0-15884 GCF_042794995.1 Streptomyces sp. NPDC056503 | reverse complement strand
TCGCACTTCGCCAACTACCGCGAGGCGTGGGAGGCCAACCGCCTCATCGCCAAGGGCAAGATCCACCCCACCCTCTCCAAGACCTACTCCCTGGAAGAGACCGGCCAGGCCGCCTACGACGTCCACCGCAACCTCCACCAGGGCAAGGTCGGCGTCCTCGCCCTCGCCCCCCGGGAAGGCCTCGGCGTCCGCGACGAGGAGCTGCGGGCCCGGCACATCGACGCCATCAACCGCTTCCGCACCGGAGGGACCCAGTGAACGCACACGCCCGCGCGGCGGCATCGAGCACCCCCGACGTCCGGTTCTCCTGGAACGCGATGGAGGTGGACCCCGACCCGGCCGGCGAGGCCGCCGTCGCCGGCACCGGGCTGTTCTTCGACGAGACGCTGCGCGACGGACTGCAGGCGCCGAACGTCGTCAACCCCGGTCTGGAACAGAAGCTGCGGATCGTCGACCACATGGTCAGCTCGGGCATCCGCGCGGCCGACCTGGGCTTCCCCGGCTCCGACCCCGCCGCGGCCCGGGAGTGCCTGGAGATCGCCCGGCACGTCGCGGCCCGACGCCATCCGCTCTCCCTCGGGTACGCGGGGCGCACCCATCCGGCGGACGTCCACGCCATCTGCGAGATCGCCCATCAGGCACAACTCCCGGTGGACGCCTATGTGTTCATCGGAGTCAGCCCCATCCGGCAGTACGTCGAGGACTGGGACGTCGCCTCCATCGAACGGACCATCCGCGAGGCCGTGCGGTCCTGCGACCGGGAGGGCGTGACCTTCGTCCTCGTCCTGGAGGACACCGTCCGCTGCACGCCCGAGGTGCTGACCCGCATCTACGACGTGGCGATCGACACCGGCGTGACCCGGCTCTGCCTGTGCGACACCGTGGGCGTGGCGGTGCCGGCCGGCACCGCGGCCCTGATCCGCTGGACCCGGCGGCACTTCGCGGAGCGCGGCCACGCCATGGCCCTCGAATGGCACGGGCACAACGACCGCGGTCTGGCCCTCGCCAACTCCATGACGGCGCACGCCCTCGGCTGCGCCCGCGTGCACGGCACCATCCTGGGCGTCGGCGAACGCACCGGCAACGCGTCCCTGGACCAGCTCGTCCTCAACCGCGTGCTCGACGGGGGCGGCCACCACGACCTCATGGCGATCCGGGCGTACGCCGAGTACGCCGAGGACGTCCTCGGCGTACCGATCCCGCAGAACTACCCGGCCCTCGGCGCCGACGTCTTCAAGACCAGCGCGGGCGTGCACGCCGCCGCGATCCTCAAGGCCCACGAGAAGGGCGACACGCTCCTCAAGGACGCCGTGTACTCGAGCGTTCCGGCGGCCCTGCTCGGACGCGAGCAGGACGTCCTCATCGACGAGGCGTCCGGGGCCAACAACGTCCGCTACTGGCTGATCACCCACGGCTTCGACAGCGGCGACGACGCCCTGGTCAAGGCCGTCCTCGAAAAGGCGAAGGCCGGTCGCGGCCCGCTCACCGACGCACAGATAAGGCAGATCATTGCGACAGTCCAGTGAGACGGCGGGAACCGGACCGCAGCGCACCGTCCGGCTGACCGGCAACGTGCTCGTGCTGACCGAGGACCCCGCCACGGTCGGCGCCCAGCTGGACGGGACCTGCGAGCGGACCCCGGCCCAGCTCCTCGCCGACCCGCTGCGCGGCAACATCTCCACCGACGAGATCATCCCCGGCTGGTGCTGCTACTGGTACGACGAGAAGCTCGGCGACTACGCCTACCTCGGGCTCAAGGGACGGACCTTCGAGGAGGGGGCGGTGAAGCGGTTCGCGCCGCAGATCATCGTCAGCGGCGAGGCCAAGGGCTGCGGGTCCTCCCGCGAACACGCCGTCTACGCGGAGAAGTACGCGGGCGTCGAGGTCGTCTTCGCCCGCTCCTTCGAGCGCATCTACCAGCAGAACTGCCGCAACGTGGGCATCCTCACCTGCGACGACTTCACGCTCCTCGACGCGCTGCTGGCCGGGGAGGAACTGCCGCTGGAGGCCTTCACCCGGCGGGCCAACGGCATCGAGCGCGCCATCGTCGACCTGGGCGGCCTCTTCGGGTTCAACCGGCACACGGCGCAGGGGAAGGGGAGCGCGGACGTCCTGACGGCCTTCGACCGGACCCGCCCCCTGAACATCGTGGAGAAGATCGTCGAACGCCACCTGGCCCCCCGCAACCCGCTCCCGGACGGGGCGAGCGTACGGACGGGGGAGTCGTACTTCCTCACGGCCGACGTCCGCTTCTCCCACGAGTACGTCACCCCCATGGCGGCCGGGATGTTCCGCCGCCAGTTCGGCCCCGAGGCCGTCCTCGACGACCCCGACAGCTGCTACTTCTTCCAGGACCACCTGTCCCTGGCCTCGCAGGTCCTCGAACGGCGGCCCAACGGCCTGGAGCTGATCGACCGCGTCACGGACCTGGGCCGGCGCCAGGAAGCCTTCGCGACCCTCGGCGGCGGGCACTTCGTCGGCCCCGCGGCCACCGGGGGCAGCCGCGCGATCTGCCACAACCACATCGTGGAACACGTCGCCGAACCCGGCCAGGTCGTCATCGGCACCGACAGCCACACCTGCACCGCCGGCGCCGTCGGCGCCCTCGCCTTCGGCGTCGGCGCCACCGACATCGCCAACGCCTGGTACAACCGCGAGATCCTCGTCAAGGTCCCCGCCGTCCTCCGCGTCGACCTCACCGGCGCACCGCGCCCCGGCGTGTGCGCCAAGGACGTCATGCTGGCCCTCCTCGCCCACCCGCAGGTGGCGGGGAGCCGGACGCTCGGCAAGGTCCTGCTCTTCGACGGCCCCGGCGCGCGCTCCCTGAACCTCGACGAGCGGGCGACCCTGTGCAACATGGCGGTCGAGGCCGGTGCCATGACCGCCCTCTTCGAGCCGGACGAGATCACGTACGCGCACCTCGCGCTGCGCGGCCCCCTCCCCGAGACCGCGCCCCTGTCGTCCGACGAGGGCGCCGCCTACGCCGACACCGTCCCGCTCGCCCTGGACGCCGTCGAGCCGATGGTGGCCCTGCCCGGCGACCCGCGCAACGCCGTACCGTTGTCCACCGTCCGCGACGAGGTCACCGTCGACAAGGTGTACGGAGGCTCGTGCACCGGCGGCAAGGCGTACGACATGGACATGTACGCCGAGGTCTTCACCCGGGCCCGGGAACGCGGCCTGCGCGTCCCCGAGGGGGTGCGGGCGTACATCCAGGTCGGCAGCGAGGGCGTCATGGCCTACGCGCGCGGCAAGGGCTACGACACGCTGTTCGAGGCCGTCGGCGTGGAGGTCCTGCCCCCCTCCTGCGGCGCGTGCATCAACGCGGGCCCCGGGGTGTCCGAGCGCCCCGACGAGGTCACCGTGAGCGCGCAGAACCGCAACTTCCCCGGCCGCTCGGGACCGGGACAGGTGTACCTCGCCTCGCCGTACACCGTCGCGGCCACCGCCGTGGCGGGCCGCCTCACCTCCGTCGAGGAGCTGTTCGGCACGCGGGAGGCGGTGTGAGGATCGCGATCGTCCCCGGCGACGGGATCGGCAAGGAGGTCGTCCCCGCGACCCTGCCGGCCCTGCGGCTGCTCAGCGACGCCTTCGGACTCGACATCACCTACGACGTGCTCGACTGGGGGGCCGACCGCTGGCTCGCCGACGGCACGGGGCTGCCCGACGGCGCCCTCGACCGTCTGCCGAAGGAGTACGCGGGGGTGCTCCTCGGCGCCCTCGGCGACCCCCGCATCCCGGACATGGCGCACGGCCGGGAGATCCTGCTCGGCCTGCGCACCGGACTCGACCTGTACGTCAACCACCGCCCGCTGCACCTCGGGCACGGCACCATCGACCTCTACCGGGAGAACACCCAGGGCCTGTACAGCCAGGTCGGCGGCTCCGTCGGCAGCCGGGGCCGGGTGAACGTGGCCATCGACGAGTGCATCTACACCCGTGACACCGTCGAGCGGTTCGTCCGCCACTGTCTGGACCGGCTGCGGGCCGCGGGGCGCCGCAGGGTGACGCTCGTCCACAAGGCGAACGCCGTGCCCCACACCGGCCGCCTGTGGCAGGAGGTCTTCCGGACCGAACTCGACCGGTTCCCCGAACTGACCGGGTCGGAGGAGTACGTCGACGCGTTCTGCTACCACCTGGTGCGCGACGCCTCCGCCTACGAGGGCGTCCTCGCGCCCAACCTCTTCGGCGACATCATCAGCGACATCGGCGCCGCCCTGATGGGCGGCCTCGGCCTCGCGTGCAGCGCCAGCGTCTGCCCGGAGACCGGCTTCGCCCTGTTCGAGCCGGTGCACGGCAGCGCGCCCGACATCGCGGGCCGGGGCATCGCGAACCCGTACGCCACCGCCATGTGCCTCGCCATGCTGCTGGACCACACCGGCCACGCCGACGCGGCGGCACTGCTGCGCGACTGCGTCCGGCGGGCCGCGGGGACCGGGGCGGCGACCCCCGACCTCGGCGGCACGGGCACGACGGTCACCTTCATGGCCGAGGTGACCGCGCTGATGGAGAAGCGACTGACCACCGAGGGGCCGCGGCACGCGCGGCGGCTCCCGCACGAGGAGAACTGAGTCATGTCCACCGCCCTCGACGACGTCCGCGCGGACGGGCACGCGCCGACCCTCACCGATCTGCTGCGCCGGCGCGCACTGCGGCAACCCGACGACACCGCCTACACGTTCCTGCACAACGGCGAGGAACCCCGGGAGACCCTCACCTACGCGGAGCTGGACGAGGCCGCGGACACACGGGCCCGGCTGCTCGCGGACCGGGGCCTGTCCGGGCACGGCGCGGTCCTGATGTACCCGTCGGGCCTGGAGTTCGTCCGGAGCCTGCTCGGGTGCATGCGGGCCCGGGTCGCCGCGGCGCCCGTCCAGGCCCCGCGCCGCCTCAAGGACGTGGAGCGGATCCGCCGCATCGCGCGCAGCGCCGGCACCACGACCGTGCTCACCGAGACCTCGGTGCTGCGCGATCTGGAGAGCCGGTTCGGCGACCTGGAGGAGCTGCTGGGGCTCACGGTCCTCGACACGGCCGAACTCGCCCGCACGGCGGGCCGGGACGCGACCGGCGGCGTGCCGGGGAGCGCCCCCGGACCGGACGACGTGGCGCTGCTCCAGTACACCTCCGGCTCCACCGGCGACCCCAAGGGCGTCGTCGTCACGCACGCCAACTTCCTCGCCAACGCCGCCGAGACGGACGCCCTCTGGCCCTGTCGGCCCGACGGCGCCGTCGTCAACTGGCTGCCGCTCTTCCACGACATGGGGATGCTCTTCGGCGTGGTGATGCCGCTGTGGGCGGGCATCCCCTCGTACCTGATGACCCCCGCCGCCTTCATCCGCAGGCCCGCGCGCTGGCTGGAGGCCATCTCCCGGTTCCGGGGCACCCATGCCGCGGCGCCCAGCTTCGCGTACGAACTGTGCGCCCGGGAGGCGGCCGAGGGCAGGGCCGGAGAGGTCGGCGACCTCTCGTCGTGGCGGGTCGCGGCCAACGGGGCGGAGCCCGTGCGCTGGCACGTGATCCGGGAGTTCACCGAGGCCTACGCCCCCCACGGCTTCCGCCCCGAGACCATGTGCCCCGGCTACGGCCTCGCCGAGAACACCCTCAAGGCCACCGGCAGCGACCAGGACCGGCCGCCGACCGCCGTCTGGCTCTCCGCGACGGCCCTGGGCGAAGGCCGGGCCGAGCCCGTCGACGCCCTGACCCCGGGAGCCGTCCCCGTCACCAGCAGCGGCCGCACCGTCCCCGGCACCGAGGTGCGGATCGTCGACCCCGGCACCTCGCGCCCGTGCCCGCCCGGCGTCATCGGCGAGATCTGGATCGACGGGCCGTGCGTGGCGGCGGGCTACCTCGGACTCCCGGAGGCGAGCGAGGAGACCTTCCGCGCCCGGGTGAAGGACGCCGAGGGGCGTCCCGAGGACGAGCGGACCTATCTGCGCACCGGCGACATCGGCTTCCTGCACGCGGGCGAACTCCACGTCGCCGGCCGCCTCAAGGACCTGATCATCCACCAGGGGCGCAACCACTACCCCCAGGACGTCGAACTGTCCGCGGAGGCCTCCGCGGCCGGACTGCACCCCAACTGCGCCGCCGCGTTCGCCGTCCCCGACGCGGACAAGGAGCGCCTCGTCGTCGTGGTCGAGGCCGACGGCCGCGCGGTGCGCGCCGAAGGCACCGAGGGGCTGCGCACCCGCGTGGCCGAGGCGATCCACGAGCACCACCGGCTCACCGTCGACACGGTGGTCCTGGTCCGCCGGGGAGCGATACCGAAGACCTCCAGCGGCAAGGTGCAGCGCCGGGCCTGCCGCGCCCTCTACGAGGCGGGGGAGCTGACCGACCTCGCGGCGGCCCCGGGGAGCGGAAGGTGACGGGCCTGCGCGCGCCCTCGGGCGCGGCGGGCTCCCGCCTCCTGGGCATCGGCGCGTACCGGCCGGCCCGGGTCGTGGACAACGACGAGGTGTGCGCCCGGCTCGACTCCGACGACGCCTGGATCCGGCGCCGTTCCGGGATCGTCACCCGGCGCTTCGCCGGGCCGGACGAGACGGTCGTCTCCATGGGCACCGCGGCGGCCGTCAAGGCCCTCGCCGAGGCGGGGATCTCCCCCGCCGACGTCGGCCTGGTGCTGCTCGCCACCATGTCCCACCTGGAACAGTCGCCGCCGGCGGCGCCCCGGATCGCGCACGGGATGGGCGCGGTCGGCGCGGCGGCCATGGACATCGGCGCGGCCTGCGCCGGGTTCTGCCACGCCCTGGCGCTCGCCGACTCCGCCGTCCGCTCCGGCACGGCCCGCCACGTCGTGGTGATCGGATCGGAGCGGATGAGCGACCTGATCGACCCGGCCGACCGGTCCACGGCCTTCCTCTTCGGGGACGGGGCGGGCGCGGTCGTCGTGGGCCCCTCCGACGAGCCCGGCGTCGGACCGACGGTGTGGGGCTCCGACGGCACGGGCGAGCGGCTCATCGCGCACGAGCACAGCTGGCTCCGGGCGCGGGAGACGCGGAGCTGGCCCGTGATGCGGATGGAGGGGCCCGCGGTGTTCCGCTGGGCCACCCGGATCGTCCCGGACGCCGGACGGAGGGCGCTGCGGGCGGCGGGGGTCGAGCCGGCGGAGCTCGCCGCCTTCGTCCCGCACCAGGCGAACGCGCGCATCGTGGACTCCGCGGCCCGCGCCCTCGGTCTCGGCGCGCACACGGCGGTGGCCAGGGACATCGAGCACTCGGGCAACACCTCGGCCGCGTCGGTCCCGCTCGCCCTGGAGGCGCTGCGTTCCCGGGGGGCGGTACGGCCCGGGGACACGGCGCTGCTGGTGGGCTTCGGAGCCGGACTCACCCACGCGGCGCAGGTGGTGAGGCTTCCCTGACGCGGCCCCCGTGTGTCCATGATGCGGAACCCGGATTCCGGTCCGGCTTGCCATGTTCACGGAAGGGAACATAGCGTCCATCGCCATGTCGGCTCTCAGTGCCAGTCCGTTCCCCTTCTTCGCCCTGGTGGTCACGGGAGTCGCGCTCGCGGCGTGGGCGCTCTCCCGCACCAGGGACACCGGGGAGCTGCCCCACTCCGTCGAGTGGGCGCTGGCCGGCCGCGACCTGGGCACCGGCGGCACGGCCCTGCTGCTCGGCGGCACCGTGTACACGGCGTACACGGTCGTCGCGGTGCCCGGACTGACCTACACCACCGGCGGGTTCGGGCTCTACACGCTCACCTACACCGTGCTGCTCGCGCCCGTCGCCCTGGTCGTGCTGCCGCGCCTGCACGCCATGGCCCGGCGGCACGGCCTGGTGACCACGGCCGAGTTCGCCCTGGCCCGGCACGGCTCGCACGCCCTCTCCCTGGCCGTGGTCGTCTCCGGGCTGCTCGCCACCATGCCGTACCTGGCCCTCCAGGTGCTGGGTCTGGAGGCCGCGCTGTGGGCGATGGGCATCGCCCCCACCGACCCCCGCGCGGTCCTGGGGATCCTCCTCGTCTTCGCCCTGGTGACCTCGGTGTTCCTGCCCCGCGGCCTGCGGGTGAGCGTCCACCTCGCCGGGTTCAAGGCGGTGCTCGTGGGCGCGCTGCTGGTCGCCTCCCTCGCACTGGTCCTCCACGGCGGCGCGGGCGGGGGCCGGGTCTTCACCGAGGCCGGACGGCGGCTGGCGGCGCAGGGAATGAGCCTGGCGCCGCCCGAGGGAACGGCGACCGCCTACATCACGCTCGCCTGCGGCAGCGTCCTGGCCCAGCTCATGTACCCCCAGGTCGTCACGGTGGCCCTGGCCGCCCGCGGCGCGGACACCGTGCGGCGCGGGGTCCTCGCCCTGCCCGCCTGGACCCTCGCCCTCGGGGTCTTCGCCTACCTCGGCTTCGCCGCGCTCGCCTTCGGCGTCACCACCCCGCCCGGCCACGCCGAACTCGCCGCCCCCGCGCTGCTGAGCCGGCTGGCCCCACCCTGGCTGACCGGCCTGCTGCTCGGCGGAGTGGCCGTGGCCGCCCTGCTGCCCGCCGCCGTGATGGCCGTCGCCATGGCCACCCTCGTCTCCCGCAACGTCTACGCCGAGTACTTCAACCCGACCGCGACCCCCAAGCACGAGGTGCGCGTCGCCCGCCTCGCCGCCGCCGTCCTCATCCTGGGCGCCCTCGTCTTCACCCTGCTCCTGCCCCCGCAGGACGCGGTGAACCTGCACCTGCTGGGCGGGGTCTGGATCATCCAGACCGTCCCCGCCGTCGGGTGCGCGCCGTACACCCGCTGGTTCCACCGCCGGGCGCTGCTGGCCGGCTGGGCCGTCGGCATGGCCGCCGGTACCGCCCTGTGCGTCGCGCACGGCTTCGAATCCGTGGTGTCCCTGGGCTTCGGGGGCACCCGCGTCTCCCTCTACGTGGCGCTCGTGGCGCTCGCCCTCAACCTGGTCGTCGCCACCGTCCTCACCCCGGTCCTCGACCGCATGGGGATCGCCCGCGGACCCGACGCCCTGGCGTCCCGCGACGCCGCGGCCCGGCACGGCTCCCGCTTCGCCTTCCGCGTCGAGTGAGGCCATGCGTCACGCCGCCCTTCCCACCCACCCGAACCCCATGGAACAGGAGCACCGGATGAACCCCACCAAGCCGCTGACCCGCGCCGGTCGCGGCGGGGAGCGGGACCAGGCACGGCCGCCGGACGTCCCGGCCGCGCCCCGGACCGCCCGTGAACGCGGGCCCGAACCCCGCCTGGACCTGGAGCACGCCGACCGGGACGCCGCCGTGGCCGCCCTGTTCGCGGCCCACCACGTCGACCTGCGCCGCCTGGCCGTCCTGCTCGGCGCCGGCCCCGACGCGGAGGACGTCGTGGCCGAGGCCTTCTACCAGCTGCAACGCCGCTGGGGGAAGGTGCGCGACAAGGAGGCCGCCGTCGGCTACCTGCGCGGCGTGGTGCTCAACCTGACCCGGATGCGCCTGCGCCATCTGCGCGTGGTGCGCCGCCACGCGCAGGGGAGCGTGGAGTCCACCGAGGGCTCCGCCGAGGAGCACGCCCTGCTGCGGGAGGAACACCGGCAGGTGGTCGACGCGCTGCGCGCCCTGTCGACCCGCCAGCGCCAGGTGCTCGTCCTGCGATACTGGCTGGACCTCAGCGAGGCGGAGATCGCCCGCACCATGGGCATCTCCCCGGGGGCCGTGAAGTCGCACGCGTCCAGGGGAACGGCGAAACTCAGCCGCGTCTTGAAGGGGGCGGACGCATGAGCGGGGACACGGAGGAGCGGCTGCGGTCGGCTCTCGCCGGACTGGCGGAGACCGTCCCCGACCCGCCGGACGCCTACCGCCGCGCCCGGCAGCAGTGGCGGCGCAGGGACATGAAGCGCCGGGCCCTCACGGCGGCGATCGTGCTGGTCGTGGTCGTCATCGCCTGCGCCGTGGGGCTCTGGGCCCTCTCCGGGGCCTCCCCGGGGCGGCACGTCATCTTCAACGCCGGTGTCCAGGAAGCGGCGGACGGCCCGGGCGTCATCCGTACGGACGGGATCTGTCCGGGGTGCCGGTGAGCCACCGGGCCAGCCGGTCGGGAGGCGTGGCGCGCAGCTCGCGGTGGAGGGCGCGGAGGAGTTCGGGGCGGTGGAGCAGGGGGCGGGCCCCGGGGGTGGTGGTGGCGAGGGCGAGCACGAGACCGGTCCACGCCTCCGGGGATTCCGGGTCCTCGGCGAGGAGCCGGGTGTAGGCGGGGACGGCCGCGGGGTCGCCGGAGAGCAGGGCCAGGTCGGCGGGGGAGGGCGGCTCGGCGGCCGGTGCCGGGTCCGGGCCCGGGCCCGGGCCGAGGAGACGGCGGATCAGGCGGGTGCGGGCGTGGGACCAGGGGGTGTCCGGGTCGGGGGCGAGGGTGGCGGCCGCCACCGCGTGCGGGGCGAGCCCCGCGAGGTGGGACCTCGCCAGGGCGCGTACGTCGGCGGGCGCGGGGGCCAGGTGGCGGACCCGCCACTCGGTGCGGTGGTCGGTCGCGGCGAGCGCGGCCCACGCGTCGACGCCCGGCCGGACGCGGGCGTCGGCCTCCCAGGCGTCCAGGCGGGCGGCCATGCCGGTGACGAAGCGGCGGCCGTGGGGGGTGAGCGCGGGGTCGGCGGCGAGCGTGCGGACCGCCTCCCGCGTCTGACGGCGGCTCAGCGCGAACTCGAACTCGGCGGCGGCCCGTCCGGCCCTCGGCACCCGGTCCAGGTGGCGGGAGCGGAACTCGGTGATGCCGAGGAAGGCGTACGCGCCCTGGAGGAGACCGCTCAGCGGGCGGGGGTCGTTGCGCCAGGGCGCGTGGTGCCGCGCCCGCCCGTCGTCCCGCTCCAGCGTCAGCAGGTGGATCAGCGCTCCCAGCTTGTTGTGCTGGAACTCGTGGACGAGGGCCACCGCGAAGGCCACCGGATCCGGCGGCAGCGAGAGCAGCAGCCCGCCGAAGGCGTCGTCGGAGGAGATGCTGCGGACCGTCCCGCCCGGCGGCGCGGGGACCGCCGTCAGACTGCGCAGCCCCTCGGCGAGCGCCCCCGCCGTCTCCGGATCGCACTCCTCCAGGACCTCCAGGGCCTGCCCGAACCCCTCCTGCCAGCGGGCCGTCCGCTCCGGCGCGAGCCGGTCCGGCGGCAGCGGCCGGCCCAGGTCCCGGTACGGGTCGAGGTCGTCCAGCCACACCTCGGCCGCCCGCCCGGCCGTCCGGGTCCGCAGCCGCCGCAGCCCCAGCCACCCCGGCGCGTCGCCGTCCGGCCGCCCGGGCGGCGGCGGTCCCACGCCCTCGCGGTGCGGCTCGACGGTCAGCCGCCCGGCCTCCACCACCACCTCCGCCGTCGCCCAGCGCGGGCGGCCCGGCAGCCGGGCGAGCCCCAGGGCGGGGAACATCACGGCGCCGTCGCGCAGCGGCACGGTGGTGCGCAGCGGCAGCCCGGCCCGCGCCGCGGCGACCGCGCAGAGCGCGAAGAGGTGCCCGAGGTCGGTCCAGAGCGGCCCGTCGCCCCAGGCCGTGTGGTGCAGCCGGCGCAGCCCGTACGCCAGCCAGGCACCGACCTGCGGATGCAGCAGCAGTCCCCGGAACTCCTCCGGCGCCCGCTCCTGGGCGGCCGTCAGCGCGTCCCAGGCGCTGTCCGCGGACGGCAGCGGCCCGAGCGCCCCGGGCGTCAGGGCCGCGCCGTCGAGCAGCGCCCGCAGCAGCAGGAGCCGTCGGCTGTACTCGGTCGTGGACAGGAAACGGACGGCGTCGGCGCCGCCCCGGCCCGAGGCGAGGGCGTCGAAGTGCTCCGAGGGGACGAGGTGGTGCGCGGCACGGGCGGGCCCGTGGCTTCCGGCGTACTGCACCCGTCTGCTCCGGGACCGTCAGCCGCCGCTGGGTCCCTCGCCGCTTCCTCCGCCGAAGTTGATCCGGGGCCGCTCGATCTGGCGCAGCAGCCGGTCCAGCGAGGGAGCGTGCAGGAGCGGACTCTGGGTGCGGAGGGCCGACAGGGGGACCTCGCTCAGATCGACCAGTTCGGATCCCATGTGCTCCATGGACGTGTGCATCGGTTCCCCCTCACCACGCTGAACCCCGTCACTCTTCATGATGGCCCAGGCCCCGTGGTTCGGGAAGGGCGTGATCAGGGCGGTCAACCCCTTGAATCCGGCCATAGCCAGCGCTTCGCCCACCGTGTGACGGCCTGTTCCTCCGGGGTGCCCGCCTCGACCAGGGAGACCGCCTCGACGAGGGCGGCCAAGCCGCCGGGATGGCGCCGGCAGGCCCGGACGATGCTGACGAGGTCGGGCCGGGGAGCCCCGAACCGGGGGATGGAACCGGCCAGTTCGACGGGGAGCATCGACACGACGAGCTGTCGCTGCTGGTGGTCCGCCATGCCGGGCGAGGCGCTCAGCAGGCCGATGAGCTCGGGCAGGGCCTCGTCCGGCACCCCCCGCTCGGCGCTCCGGGGCGCGGGGAGCGTCAGCAGCCGCTCGTCGCCCGCCTCGGAGACGTACCGGATCGTGGTGGGCCGCTGGCCCGCCCCGGCACCGGCTCCCGGCCCGGTGAACCGCGCCGCCACCGTCTCCGCGAGCGCGTCCGGGTCGGGCGGCCAGGGACCGCCGTCCGCCGCGTCCAGGGCGGACAGCACCGCCTCGGAGAACGCCCCGGTCTGCCGTACGGGATCGTTGGCGGCCCGCTGGCCGGGACCGGCCGCGAGCAGCACGGACTGCCGGCGGCCCGGCAGGCGCTCGCCGCCCGGCGGGAGTTCGGCCGGCAGCGCCCGGGCGAAGCCCAGGTCCTCCACGAAGGTCTGACAGGAGTCCACCAGCCAGATCTGGCGGCGGAAGCCGGGCAGGAGGTCGGTGGTGAAGGCGGTCAGCCAGGCGTCCAGGTCGAGGTTGCGCCGGTCGTCCCCGGTGGCGTCGGCGTAGAAGAGCCGGCGGTGGCCCTGCGGGTCGGTCACCCCGTGACCGCCCCAGAACACCCACAGCAGGTCGCCCTCCCGGGCCGGCAGCCGACGGGTCAGCACCTCCTGCACCGCCTCCCGCCCCGCCGTCCCCTCGGGGACGTCGGTCGCCGGCCCGCCCGCCGCCGGCAGCGGCGCGAGCAGCAGCGAGATCTGCGCCGCCGGCACCCCCCGCCGCCGCAGCCAGGCGGTGAACCGGCGGGCGTCCGCCGCCGGGCCCGGCAGGTCCCACGCCGGGCCCGCCGCGTACCGCTCCACCCCGACGACCAGGGCGTGCGTCCGCTCCGGCCGGGCCGGCGTCACGGCAGCTCCGCCGCGAGCAGCCGGTACAGCTCCGGATTGCCCCAGTAGGCGCTGTGCGCCAGGGGGAAGGGCTGCCGGCCGTCGACCTCGACGTCCCGCACCCGCCCCGGGAAGACCCCCGCCCCCAGGTAGCTCAGCAGGTCCCGCCGGTCGTACACGTTGATCCAGGGCGGTACGTGCGGGGGCAGCGCGGCGCCGTGCTCCAGGCTCGGCAGCGCCCCCAGCTCGTACAGGAACGGCGCCTGCGAGCCGACCGTGACCAGGAGCGCCACCTCCGGCAGCGCCCGCAGCACCAGCAGGTCGAGGGAGGCGATGCCGCCGAGGCTGTGCGCCAGGACCACCACCGGCGGCTCCGCGGCCGCGACCGCCGCGGCGACGGCCTCCCGGATCGCCTCGCCCCTGGCCAGGTAGAGCAGCACGTCACCGGCGGCCGGGTGGGCGGCGTCGGTCAGCGCCGACCGCCGCTTGACCGCCTGTGCCGAGGCCAGCCCGAGGACGAGCCGCCCGGCCAGCTTCCCCACCCGCCGGGTCACCGGCCCCCGGTGGGCCCCGGCGCCGTCTCCGGGGAGCAGGGCGGCGATCCGGTCGACGGCGGCGTCCCTGGCGGTGCCGTCGAAGGCCGGCGGGGCGGCCGCGCCCTCGGCCGTCCGGCGTACCGCCTCGGCGGTGAACGCCCGGGCGAGTGCGTCCGGTTCGGCGGCGGCCACCGGGGAGCGCAGGAAGTCGCGGCCGTCCGGGGAGGTCAGCACGGCGGCCACGGCGGCGGCGAACTCCCCGCCGATCCCCGCCGCGTCGAGCACTCCGCGCAGGCCGTCGTCGCCGGCGAGCGCCAGGGCCGCCGTGGTCAGCGCCTCGCCCGGGGGCGGGGCGCCGGGCGCCAGCTCGGCCCGCCCGCCGGGCTCCGAGGCCAGCAGCCGCAGTTCGAGGAGCGGGTCCAGATAGAGCAGGCCCCAGAACTCGACGTCCCCGGCGCCCTCCTCCCCGCCCGGCGCGGCGCGCCCGGTGCCGTACCCCGGGACCGACAGGCCGCCCGCGTGGAGGTCCGAGCCCGCGCTCCCGCCCCAGTAGCAGGGGGCCACGGTCACCTCGGGACGGACCTCCGCCAGCCCCTCCCTGACCCGCTCCAGCGAGGCGGTGTACCCCGGCTCGCGCACCCCCGTGCCGTGTACGAACAGCACCGTCGTCACTCGCGACCCCCCGTCCACGGTGGCATAGGCCAAACGGCTTCCACGATAGGTCACTTGACTCCCGGGCGGCTACACTCCGTAGGGGCCGTGCCCCAGCGGGAGGCGCGCCGGAAGGGGATCGCCGGTGAGTTCGGATTCCGTCATCACGCATGTCGTCGCGGCTCTCGCGGTGGTCGTCGCCTCCTCCTACGCGCTCGGCGCGCTGGCCCGAAGACTTGGCCAACCCCCCGTCGTGGGACAGTTGTTCGCCGGCATCGCACTGGGGCCCAGTCTGCTCGGCCTGCTCCCCGGGAACGCCTACGAGACGCTCTTCCCGGCCGAGATCCAGCCGATCCTGACCGCCCTCGCCCAGGTGGCGCTCATCTTCTTCCTCTTCGCCGTCGGTTACGAACTGGACCTCGGGATGGTCCGGGGGCAACGCGCGGTGACCACCGTCTCGGTGAGCGGCTTCGTCCTCCCGATGCTGCTCGGCGCCGGGATCGTGCTGCTCCTGCCCGGCCCCTTCGCCGCCGCCAACGGGGACCGTCCGACCGACCTCACCTTCCTCCTCTACATGGCGATCGCCCTGTCGATCACCGCCGTCCCGGTCCTGGCCAGCATCATCAAGGACCAGGGGCTCGCCGGGACCAGGCCCGGCACCATCGCGATGGCCTCCGCCGGCGTCATCGACGCGCTGAGCTGGCCCGTCCTCGCCGTCGTCCTCGTCGGCGGGGTGCACGGCGCGGCCCGGGAGTGGGCCGTCAAGGCCGCCCTCCTCGTCCTCTACGTGCTGGTGATGCTCTTCGCGGTACGCCCCCTGATGGCGCGCTGGATCGGCCGCCCCGGCACCCCCGTCTCCCGCCAGGTGCCCGTCGCCGTAACCGTCGCCCTCGCCTCCGCCTGGGCCACCAACGCCCTCGGCCTGCACGTCATCTTCGGCGCGCTGCTCGCCGGCGTGATCATGCCCCGCAGGCCCGACGGCACCCCGGACGGGCGGCTGCTCCGCCCCCTCCAGGACACCGGCGGGCTGCTGCTGCCGATGTTCTTCGCCGTCTCCGGCATGGCCGTCGTGCTCGACGGTCTGAGCTCCTCCGACCTGCTCCTCCTGGCGGTGATAATCGCCGCCGCCGTGGTCGGCAAGGTCGCCTCCGGCTCGCTCGCCGCCCGGGCCGGCCGGCTGCCCTGGCGCGAGTCGCTGCTGATCGGCGTCCTGCTCAACACCCGGGGCCTCACCGAGCTGATCGTGCTCAACGTCGGACTCCAGGCCGGGGTGATCGGCCCCCGGCTGTACGCCCTCCTGGTCGTGATGGCCCTGGTCACCACGGCCGCCGCCGGGCCGCTGATCCGGCTCCTCCGCCACCCGTCCGACCCGCTGCCCGCCCCCAGGGAGGGCCATCGCGCCGGCGGCGGGGGCACCCCGGAGATCTGGTCCGGCCCCGAGACCGCCCCGGACCCGGCGGCCGAGCCCGTACCGGACCCGTCCACCGGAGGCGGGCCCGTGCCCCACGCCTGAGCGCGCCCGGAGACCGCGGAGGGCCGGCCGGACCCCGAC
>NZ_JBHTST010000168.1:0-16277 GCF_042794995.1 Streptomyces sp. NPDC056503 | reverse complement strand
AGCACCCCAGACCGTTCGTCTGGACGAAGACCGCCGACGAGATCCTCGACAAAGTCGCCGCCTACTGCCGACGAATCTCTGACTCAGGTCACTAGTAGTGCTTTGTTAGGTGGTGTCGTAGGGCTGCCATGGGACGGTCTGTCGGCAGGTGGGGCAGGTGCCGGTCCAGGTGGCGATGAGCTGTTGGAGGAGGTCCAGGGCCTGGTAGAGGGTCAGGCCCTGGCAGGGGCTTTTGGGTGTCTGCGCTGTTCGGTCAGGAACAGGTGGGCGGCGGTGACGAGGGTGACGTGCCGGTGCCAGCCGGCGAACGAACGGCCCTCGAAGTGGTCCAGGCCCAGGGCTGTTTTCAGCTCGCGGTAGTCGTGCTCGATCCGCCACCGGGCTTTCGCCAGCCGGACCAGATCCCTGGCAGGAATATCGGATGGCAGGTTCGAGATCCAGTACTGCACCGGTTCACGCTCGCCCTCGGGCCACCGGGCGATCAGCCAGGACAACCCGATCGTGCCGTCGGCGGCCGGTTTCGGGCGACGGCCCGCGAGCCGGACGCGCAGGAACACGAAGTGCGAGCTCATCGCCGCCTTCGATCCCTTGCGCCAGGTCACGGTCCGACCGCGGCCGCGTCCCGCGGCCAGTACGTGCTCGCGCAAGGACACGGGCCGGGTGCGGTAGCGGGGCAGCGGCCTGGGGCCGAGCCCGCCGTATTCGGGCTGGTGCGGCACCGCGTCCTGGCCGTGGGCGGTCATCTCGCCCTTGGCCTGCAGCACCCAGGCCAGGCCGCGTTCGTCCAGGCCGTGGCGGAAGTCGGCGTTCGCGCCGTAGCCGGTGTCGGCGACCAGGACAGCGGGCCGCAGCCCGGAGCCGGCGAGTTCGTCGAGCATGTCCAGGGCGAGCTGCCACTTGGGCCGGTGGCCCTCATCGTCGGGGATCCGGCATGCCTGCCTGCGGGCCTGGGCGTCGGGACCGTCCCAGGCGGCGGGCAGGAACAGACGCCAGGACAACGGGCACGAAGCCTCCTCGGAGGCGGCGTGGACACTGACACCGATCTGGCAGTTGCCGACCTTGCCCAGGGTTCCCGAGTACTGCCGGGCCACCCCGGGCGAAGAACGGCCGTCCTTGGGAAAGCCGGTATCGTCCACCACCCACACCTGCGGCTGCACGGCGGCCACCGCCCGCCACGCCAGCCGGGCCCGCACGTCCCTGACCTGCCACGTCGAGGTCGTCATGAACTGCTGCAACTGCTGGTGATCGACACCGAGCCGTTCAGCCATCGGCTGCATCGACTTCCTGCGTCCGTCCAGCAGCAGTCCCCGCAGATACAAAGCGCCCTTCGCCCGCTGGTCCCGACGCGCCAACGGCGCGAACACCTCCGCCGCGAACTCCTCCAACCGGCCCCGCACCGCAGCAAGCTCCCCAGCCCTCATACAGCCAGCGAACTACCAACCACCCACCACGACAAGACCACCTAACAAAGCACTACTAGCGCAGTGATTGTTCTTGGGGCGGTGGGTCGCCTTACCGATGGCTACTTGTCGGTGGTATAGGCGTTTGGCCGCCTCTTGGTCTCGAACGTCATTCATGGCGCATGGCGCATGGCGCATGGCGCATGGCGGCATGTCGGCGAGGTGCTCCTCGATGTGGTGAATCCGGCGCGGGGTCCCGTGTCATGTTGCTGGCCGCTTGCTCCGAGGCGTCAGGGTGTTCCGTACACGTACTCAGGAGGATCGATGGGCAAGATGACCGAGGCCGAGGCCGAGGCTGTGTTCGCGGAGATCGACGCGGACGGAAACGGGGAGATCCGTCTGCGTGAGCTGCGGGACTACGGGCAGGCCAACGGCGGTGTCGTCGACGGGGTGAAGCTCGCGGACTTCGTCCGCGGGGCAGACGAGGACGGCGATCGGCGGATCACCCTCACCGAGTTCAAGAAGTTCTTCGCCTGACCGATCGCCCTGCCGCGTACTCCTGCGGCAGGGATCACGGCGGCGCCCGCACCGGTTCGGTACGGGCGCCGTGGTGCGTGTGCTGTCCAGGCCTCGTCGGAGCTCGCGTCCGGCCCGCCGACGGTGCGGCCGTCGTCCAGGTCAACCGTGAGGGATTCGAACCCGACCGTTTCAAGGGCGGCCTCGGGGAGCATCGGTACAGCGGTTGACGCCGAGAACGATCATGGTCGTGGTGTGAGTGTGCTGACCCACGTCCCTGGCGAGCTGTGTCGGGATTCCCGCACGGTGAGTTGTCGGTTCATCTGCCGGCGGTAGGTGTCGTCGACCGGGTCGACCACCCGCAGCAGGTGCTCGGTCTTCGTGATTCGCCCGGGCCCCAGGAGGACCGCCACGCCCCTTGGCCCCTGCACCACAGCTCTGCCGACAAGGCTGTGCGCCGACCGGTCCGGTACGCCCTGGTGGTCCCGGCGCTGCCGGAGTCGGCCGAGGCGTCGGCGCCGCGGCCGACTGGTTCCCGGGCTCCTTTGCCGTTCCGGCATGTCAGCCGCCTTGGATGCTGTCTCACGTGGCGATCTTGGAGAGCTTCTTGTAGCAGGTCATGCTGCGGCGAGTCCGAGGAAGGCGAGGAAGTGACTGCCCTTGCGTTCATGGCGGACGGTCATGCGGCGGTATCCGAAGAGCCAGCAGATCGATCTCTCGATCTTCCACCTCTCGATCTCCCATCGGTGTCTTCCGAGGCGTTCGGAGGACTCCACGCCTGGCCGGGCGATCCGTGTCGAGTGGTACGCCTTGTCGGCCGGGTCTTGTCGGGGTGTCTCCGACGGGGGCCGCGGCGTGAGTGGACGGCCGGGATCCCGAGGATGAGCGGGCGAAGTGCTTGGACATCGTTGACGTTCGCGGCGGGCACCCCGACGACCACAGGCAGTCCCTGTACGTCGGTCAGAACGTGCAGTTTGCTGCCTGCTTTGCCTCGGTCGATCGGATTCGGCCCCGTCAGCGAACCCCCTTCTCGCGCGCACCGAGGCCGCGTCGACGATCACTGAGCTCCAGTCCGGTCTGCCGCGGGCTCCGGTCTCGTCCAGAACCACCCGGTGCAGCCGACGCCACACTCCGGATGAGGCCCAGAAGGAGAACCTCCGGTGAGCCGTCGCCGGCGACACTCCGAATGGCGGTGGAGGATACCGCCACGCGCACCCGCTGGTCAGCACGTACACGACGGTCGCGAACACGGCACGTTGGTCGATCGGCGCGGTGCCACCGTCCTGCGAGCGCGAGCGGAAGGACGGCAGTACCGGCTCGACCCTTGCCCATAGATCATCCGGCACGAGCCGCTGCGACAGATCCCCACCCATGAACGATCATGATGCCGCTGCGGGGCGGCCTCCGGCGACGGTCGGTGTAGGCGTTGGGCTGATTGCCTCCGCCACCTCAGAATGGGCACATGGCTCCTCCTTCCGTCGACCCGCGCCCGTTGAACGCCGACGAGCGCGCAGTGCTTCACCACGTCCTGTCGGCGGAGTTCGCCGGCGCGTCGCAACTGCGGAGTCAGCTGGACCACACCGAGGTGATCGCTGTCTGGGGGCCCGACTCCGTGAGCGTCGACCTGCAGGTGCGGGAACCTTGCGAGCATGCAGGACTGCCGAAAGAGCTCGTGCCTGTGGACGCGGAAGTCCATGACCCGTCCGGAGCCTACGTCGGCGAGATCCTCGTCTGGACGGACCAGGGAGCCACGCTCGCAGCCCTGGAGTTCGCCTGGGTCGCCGACGAGATGCCCACGTCTCTCCCGGTCATCGTGGACGGCCGCCTCAGCTGGCCAGCCTGACAAGCTGGTCGTCCCCACTCCGAGCGTCTACGGCCATCCGACGGGCAAGTAGGCCGTGTATCGAAAGTATTTTCTAGGAGATCGTCAGGCTGCCCGGCTACGGTGCGGGCATGGTGAATTTCGTGCTGGTTGCGGGTGCACGACTCGGGGCGTGGGCGTGGGGCGAGGTGGTGCCGTATCTGCGTGCGGCCGGCCACGGTGTCTATCCGTTGACGCTGTCCGGTCTTGCTGACAAGCGGGGTGTACCGGCGGGGCAAGCGACTCACGTCCAGGACATCGTTGCCGAGGTGGAACGCCAGGGTCTGCGTGACGTAGTCCTGGTGGGTCACAGCTACTCGGGCATCCCGGCCGGTCAGGCCGCGGAGCGGATCGGTGACCGACTGGCCCGCGTGGTATTCGTCGATTCAAGTGTTCCAGCTGACGGCAAGTCGTTTGTCTCCGCCTGGCCGGACGGTGGGGAGGCGGTGGAGGCATCGATCGCCGAGAACGGGGGGTTCTGGCCGCTCGCGCCAGCTGCTCACTACGACGGCGAAGGTCTCACCGATGAGCAGATCGCACGCCTCGTGCGTGGCTCGACGCCTCACCCAGGTGCCACGCTGACCGAGCCCGCTGTGCTGGCGGGGCCGCTCGGTGAACTTCCGGCGACATACATCCTCTGCGTGATGCCGGGGGCCGAATCCGACGACGCCGAGCCCGACGAAGATGTGGCCGAGCTGCTGAACAGCAAGCGCTGGCGGCTGGTCAAGATGGACACCGGCCATTGGCCGATGTTCTCCCAACCGCGCGAGCTGGCGCGGATTCTCCTCGATGCTGCCGTGGAGTGAGAGCACCTCCATGCCTGTGGGACGGTTTGGGACGCGCTTGATGTGTGCTGGTTGCAGCCATTCGTCGATGGCCGCCATGAGGACGGTTGCCTCAGAGCGGACCGCTGGCTTGTCGTATCGCGTGGCGACGGCGCGGTACCTCTTGAGGCGGTTGATCCCACACGCGACCGCGTGGCGCTCACGGTAGGCGACCGGGTCGGACTTTGGCGGCCGGCCGCCGCGCGAGCCACGCTGCTTTCGGTGATGTGCCTGGTCGACCTTGTCCGGGATGGTGCAGCGGATCCCCCGGCGACGCAGGTAAGCGCGGTTCTTGCGGGAGGCGTACGCCTTATCGGCACGCACCCGATCGGGACGGACGCGCGGCCGGCCCGGCCCGATGCGGAGCACGCGGACCTTCCTCGGCACGGGTTCGAACTGCGGTGAGTCGCCGCGCTGCCCGGCCGTCACCACGATCGACATGGGCTTCCGGCCCTGCTCGACGGCCAGGTGCACCTTGGTGGTGAACCCGCCGCGCGAGCGTCCCAGTCCATGATCACCGGGCTCGGTGAAGACACCATCCGGCGGTTCCTTCTGAAGGTCACCCTGCTTCCGGGCTCCAGCCGCGTGCTGATGGGCGCGGCACACCGTGGAATCGACGCCCAGATCCCACACGATCGCACCCTTCGTTCGCATCAGCCAGGGACTGGAGCCGGCCGAAGGTCCGGTGCCAGGTGCCGTTTCGCTGCCATCGGCGGAACAAGTCGTAGATCCTGTCCCGCGGGCCGTACTCGACGGGCACATCCCGCCACGGAACGCCCGTTCGGACCCGGAACCGTATGCCGTCGATCAACTGCCGCCGGGGCCGGACAGGCGGCCGCCCCGCCTTCGTCCCCGTCGGCAGCAACGGCTCCGGCACCGCCCACTGTTCATCGGCGAGATCACCCCGCCCCATGAGCGAGGAACCTTCATGGAGAAAGATCCACTTTCGGTGCAGGCCCTACTTCCACAGCCGTCGTACGGGTGGAACTCCGTATTCCCGACACGCCTCCGCATGTGATGCAGGAGGCTGCGCAGCCCGGTGCCGCCGACATCTTTCCGGAAGGACGTGCCCTCCACGTCGTCGTCATGCGTGCGGGGCAGTTATCGGGCCCTGCAGGAGGTTGTACACCTCCGGATCCGGGCCACAGGCCCGGGCCGTGCCGGTCGACGCGATCACAGCAGGCCCTGCCCCGGCAGCCAAGGCCGAGAAGACCCTGCGGAGTTCCACGAGGGCATCCTCGCTCGGTGGGGAGAGGCGGGGGAACCTGAAACGTTGTAGGTAGCGGTGTGCCGCCCTCGGCACGAGGATCGTGCTCCTGAGCTTGTTCTTCATCTACGCAGACGAGGCGGGTCGCGACGGAGGCGGGGTTGAGCCCATAGACCCCAACACCGAGTTCGAAGGCCACCCCATCTGTGACGACGTCCACGCCATCCGGGGCATCGTGTTCGACGGCAAGGCCCAGGCCGACACCCTGGGTTTCAAGGACTCGTCCATAAAGTCCCGGCCGGAACACGCCCCTGGAGACGCGACGACACCACTTCCCCTGCCCGCCGCGTCAGGGCCACGCGCCCGGACACGGTGGCTTGAGCCCCCTCCGCGCTCCGCCGGGAGCCGTACGAAAGGAAACACCCCTCGCCATGCGTAAGCGCAGCATCATCGGCACTGCTCTGGCCGCCGCCACCCTCGCCCTCGGCCTCACGTCCTCCGCTCAGGCAAGCAGCAGCACCGTCTGGGGCTGCAAGCCCGGGAACGTGTGCGTGTACTACTACACGTCCATCCCCAGTGCGGAAACCCCTCGCTACCAGACCGGCTCCGGCTTCAACCAGACCATGCGGATCCAGCGGCTCCTCAACAACGGCCGCACCCACCACATCTCCTACAGCGGCTCCTACTCCGGCGGCCACAGCTTCCGAGGATGCCTGCCCTACAACACCTCCAGCGGATCCCCGACTTCCGCGTCGTACATCAACCTGACCGGCTACCTCGGCCAGGACGTGTGGATCGATGAGGCCTGGTTCGGGTCCGGTAGCTGCGGCCTGGCCAAGCTTCAGATCCACCGCGTGGCGCAGGACACCAACCCCCATTGGGTCACCCTCGTCAAGTAGGACACCCTGACAAGGCGAAAACCAGGAAGAGACCGGGGCGGTGGAGGCCGCCTTCCCGTGGCAGGGACGCTGTCGGCCAGTCCGGCTCCTCGTGTGACGTCGGTCCCCATGACCACAACCGGGTCGTGGGGATTGGCGTCACACAGGGGGTGGGTGTTGATGTCGATGCGGCCGAAGGCCCGCGTTCTGTGAATGACGCGGAACACCGGTACAGGTGCCCTTCAGGTTGAGCTGGGAGGAGAAGGCCACCCTGAAAGAGCTCACTCTTTCAGTGCCAGGTGACGACGGCGACGTCGCCGCCCTCCGAGATAGCGGTGAAGCGGCGGCTGCCGATGCGTGGAAGTACGTGGGACACCCCCACGGGGAAGAGCTTTGCGGAATACAGCGACCGGTCCGCGTAGGCCAGCACATGGCCGTTTGCGAACCCCGCGATCACCGTGTCAGCTTCGGCGGCCAGCGCAGTCACGGGCGTTCCTCTGCGGTAGAGGTACCACTCCGGAAACCGGATCTCTCCGTTGCCCATGCCCTCGACCATGTCGTGTGGTGTCATGAACGCGGCTGCGGTGACGGCCCGTTGGCTGCGGAATTCCCGCAGCGTCTTCGCGTCGAACTGGTGGTCGAACGGTCCCTCCTTGTGAGGGTTCCATTCGGAGACCGGCCGCAGTTCGCCACCGTCAAGAACGTATTCCGTGACCACGCTCCGGTCGTCCGTCAGTGCGAAGACCAGCCCCGACGAATGGGCGGCGAGGAAGCGGGCTCCCGGTCTGCCCGTGTCGGCGGAGACCTGCACGATCCCCGTGCCGTCGAGGCGCAGGAGGATGCCGCGCGCGTCGAGGCACAGGAAGCCGCCGTCGCCGAGGCCGGTTGCCGAGGTGATCGGCGGCTCAGGGGCGAATGCGGCGATGGTCTCCCTGGAGGGTGTGCAGATGCCGCCGGCGGTGAGCACCGAGCCGTCCATGGGCGATACCGCCAGCGCGTGCTCGACGATGCCCCGACGGCTCTTCCACAGATCGTCCTGGCGCAGGTCCATGATCTCTCCGTCGTCGAGAACCAGACGGTCGTACCCGGAGCTGCGGACGGACACGGCCTGGACGACCCGGCGCCCGAGAGGAATGGAGCGTACGGTCACACACAGCTCCGGCCTCCGGATGCGCCACTGGAACGCGAAGTCCGGCCAGGACCAGCAGTGAATGGAGGCCCTGTCGATCAGGTAGAGGCGGTCTCCGGCGAGACTGAAGCACATGTCGGTGACGGAGTGATAGGTGGCGCCGCCTCTGTTCTCGTCGGCCGGGTCGACTTCGGACTCGTCGTCGAGCTCTTCGTACGGACGCCCGTTAGGGTGCAGCTCTCGTGCCCTCACGACAGATCTGTCCTCGTCCTCCTCGCATGTCTCGGCCTCGGTGTCGCTCCGGTTCTCCGCCTTGTCCCAGAGATCCGCGATTCTGACGGCTGCGAGCCAGCCGTGATCCACGTGCTTGGTGGTCTCCATCGAGATCACCAGCCACTGCCCGGTGGGATCGACGATCGGCGGGGCCTCGACGGTGCGTCTGCTGTACCAACCCGGGTCCAAGGCGACATCGGGATGTCCATCCCTCATGACGCGGAAGAAGCCGGCGCCGTACCAGGCCAGTCGCAGCACGTCCCCGTTCGGCAGGCGGACCAGATGTTCCTCGCCGTTCTCTTCCGAGGAGGCGGTGACGAATGGCCTGGGGTCGGTGAGCCGGCAGACGGGCCGTCCCTCGTCAGCGGTGGTCGGAACGGTGGTGCCCGGCACGGCCTCCCGCCCCGCGACGGTGCCACCGTCGCCGAGTCGCCACCGCACCGTCCGATCGGAGTAGGTCGCCTGTACGGCCTCGGCCTCGGCGACGACGGACAGCGGGACATCCGCCGCGCCGTACGGCAAGAGCAACTCGCTGCTGGTGGCCGAGCGAGCGGTGTGGTGGGCCAAGAGGCGTCCGGACCCGCGCTCCAGGCAGACGACCAGTTCTCCGCCCGGTGACAGGGTGTACTCCCAGCCGAAGCCTCCTCGCCGGACGAGCCGGACGGCCAGCTCGGCGTAGAGCCCGCGGTGCTCCCCGGACATCGTCCGGCACAGATGCTGGATGACACGGTGGACGTTGAACGTCGTGACACCCTCGTCCGAGGTCTCCGTCGGCTCCAGGAGCCACAACCGTTCCAAAGCCGCGAGAGATTCTCGAACCGCCAGTTCATCGCCGAACCGCAGCAGTTCCTCGTTGACGGCGTTCGGGGCGAGGAACAACTCGGTGGAGATCCCGGTAGCGGGCAGGTGAGCGCTCACGTGGAGGAGCACGGTGGCGAGGGGCCCCTCACGTCCTGCCTGGGCGAGCGAGGTCTCCAGGACGGCCCGGATGGTGAAGTCGGCATCGAGCCCGAGACCACGCTGGATCCGGGCGGGGTTGCGTGCGTAGAGCTCGGCCGCGTTCTCCTGCAGGGCTTCTCCGTAGGCGCCGAAGCCCATGCGCTGCCGGCGGCAGTACGCGCCTGCCTGGCGCAGAGCGAGGGCCAGGCCTCCCAGATGGCCGGCCAGTTCCACGGCGCCGTCACGGTCGTTGTTGCCCGCGACGGCCAGGAGCAGGTCGACGGACTCGTCGAGGGAGAAGGTGTCGAGCGCGATCGTACGCAGACCCTCTGCGTCCCACCCCTGGTAGCGCGAGGTGACGATGACGGAGATCCCGCTCTCCGTCGGCAGCAGCGGCTCCAGCCAGCCGGGCTGGTCGACGTTGTCGAAGACGAGCAGGACCTGGCCCGGATGCTCGGCGAGGATCTGATAGGCCAGCTGCACCACGTCCGCAGGAGCGACCCCCACCGTAGGGATGCCCAGAAGCGACGCGTAGGACAGCAGGTTTTCCACGGCGACCTCCCGCGAGTGCGCGGGGATCCAGCGCACCACCGCGAAGTCGGAGCGGTAGCGGTGGCAGAACTCCGTCGCGGTGGCCGTCTTGCCGACACCGCCGAGACCGTGGACGACCTGGGTGACGACCGCGGCCCGGTCTTCGTACACCGCCGCCTTCAGCCGGTGCAGTTCCTCCTCGCGGCCAAGGAACTGCGCCACTCGTGCCGGGACACCTGAGAAGCGCGGCACGGTGGCCACGACGGGTGCTGGGGCGGACGGAATGAGGTGGGCGGATACGGCAGGTACGGCTCCGTCCGACGAGCATGAGGGCACCGGTGAGTCAGATGGAGCGAGTCCGGGGACGGTGCCGAACTGCCGCGGCCACACCACCCCGGTCGCTTCACCGGCGGGGGCGGTGATGACGCCGGCGCTGTGCCGGGTGCCGGGAAAGCCGTACTCGGCCAGCACCGCGGTGAATCCGGGGTCGTCGAGGAGGCGGTGGACGGGTTCGGCGGTGAGGCGCCGCTCGCCCATGCCGGTGCCGTACTCGACAGCGACACCAACAAGGTGTCCGCCGCTGAAGATGGCGGCGCCGGAGGCACCCGCCCAGGGGCGCTCCTTCTGCCGCGCGGCGGCGGGCCAGACCTTGCAGTCCAGGACCCAGCGCCGGCTGGCGGTGGTCAGGGGGGCGAGCTCGCCACGGAGGCTCTCGTACTGGACGGCACCACCCGGAGTGGTGGAGAACGCCGGAATCCCGATCCCCGAGTAGGCCAGGGGACCAGCACCCTGAGGCTGGCCCCAGCGCACGGCCGACGTGTGTCCTTCGTCGGCTGCGGAGTCGAGATACAGCAGCGCGACGTCCGGCACGTCCGGGCTGTCGGGGCCGGCGTCAGTGGCCGGCCAGATGACCGTCGCGGTGCGCTGGTGGACTCCGGTGTCGGTGCGGGGGTGTCCGACCCAGACGGTGGCGCCTTCCGCGCGGATGCCGTCGTCGTGGACGACGTGGAGTGCGGTCAGTACCAGCCGGGGCCCGATGAGATATCCCGACCCCGACCCGCCCACGGGCTGGTCGGGCTTGATGTAGACCGTTCTCTGCGCGTCCACTGTCGTTCTCCCGGTACGCCTGCGCCTCTGGGTTCGTCACTGTTCAGGCGTCGCCGCCGGGCGGGGTGTCGGCTCCCGGCCGGCCGCCGGGCACATTCTGGCGGCGGATGCGGGCGGGCTGTCCGCCCAGGGCCTCGTCGCGGACGTTCAGCGTCAGGGTCAGCGTCTGCCGGTGGGTGACCCCGCCCCCGCCCCCGGCCTCCACACCACCCTTGGTGCCGAAGGCGCCGACCTCGACGCTGACCTTGCCGTTGCCGTCCTTACGGAACTCCACCTCCAGACACAGCTCGGCCTGCTCGACCTCGAACCGGAACTGCTCACCGGGGCTGGCATCCGCGGCCCTGTACAGCTCCTCGCGGAGCTCCGCCACCGCCTCGGACAGCATCACCTTCGCCACGATTACCCCTCCACCCCCACCCGCGGACGGCGCACTCGATCAGCCTGACCCGCAGTTTTCCTGATGACGCCTCACCTGCGCAGGCGAAACCTGAAACTCCGGCACGTGCTGCCAGGACTGTTCAGCGCAGCAGTACGCCCAGGCAAGGCACCGGGAGGGGAGGCGGTGTGACCCCGGCACGGTCTCTCGTCACATCGCGCGCCAGTGCCGCAGACCATACATCACAGTGATGGCGGGAGTCGGGCCCCTGCGGACTCATCACTGGCAGCCGAGCCGAGCCGAGCCGAGCCGAGCCGAGCCGAGTTGGATGTTGGCGGTGACGGCCGAGTGACCGTATCTCCCGGCTGGCTTCCGGCCGGACGGGGGCAGACCGGAAGCCGACTACGAGGGCATCGAGGCAGCCGCCCCAGGCCCTGGCTTTTCGGTCGGGGAGTGTGCGCATGAGTGTGTGGGGTGGGGGTAGGCGGCGTGGCGGAGCGCATGGATAACGCCCCGAGGCCGTCCCCACATGGTCTTCCCCCGCCCACGTGCGGACGGCCTCGTGACCGCCCCGCCCGGACCCCCCTCCTGGTGCGGGGCGGTCACCTTCTCGTGTACCGCCGTTGGGCGGGACGGACTGCAGGCGCGTCTTCCTCCTGCTTCCTGCTCCTCCTGTGGTGGCAGGGGCAGTCGCAGGTTTTGGCGCGGACGATGGTGATGCCGTGGACGACGACTTCGGCTGTACGGCAGGAGATGTGGACGTCCAGTTCGCAGGCCGGTGTCAGTGTCATCGCTGTCTCTCCGCGGCCGGCTCGTCGACGTATACGTACACAGGGCTTACGTCCCTGGCTCGTCCACGGATGCGGCAGACGGCCCAGGAACCTCTGGCCGCCGACTGTGCCGAGCGAGTGGATACGTGCGCCGGTGTCTGGGGTCGGGCCGTGGGTGCGGTGTCTTACCCGGCTGCTGAATCGCTTCGGCATGACCAGACGGTAGGCGCCTGTTGGTAGCGCGAGCGATGCCGTGTTCTCGAATGTTCTCGGATTCTGGCCGGATGGTCTCGCCTGGGCGCACGAAGGCGGCCGAAGGCCATGGCGCCGCTCCGCGACGGTGTCCAGGCTGGTGGGGGACATCAGCGACAGCGGCCGGGGGAGTACCCACGATGCGACGCCTGCGCTTCACCGGCACCGGCACCGGCACCGGCAGCAAGAACGGCGGCTGCCCCGCCCTGCACGAGGACGCCGACACCGGCGAGGTCATCGTCCAGGGCCGGCCGCTTACCGACCCGGACGACCTCGCACGGCTACGGCACTTCGGCCCCAGGACGCGGCGGGCGTCGTCCCCCGCGAGCTCCTCGTCCACCACGCCCCAAAGAGACGCACAGGGTGCCGAAGCTGATCACCCTGGAAGAGTTCGGACAGCTCTTCCACACCGTCGACCACGCCGCATGGCACCTGGAAACCCGCGGCCGCTACGCCTCCGACGAACAGGACGACGATTACGCCGCCTTCCTGCGCACCGGCAGGGCACCGATGGACCTGGACGGCGACTGGTGCCGCAACACCACCACCCAGTCCCGGGACGGAAAGTACGCCGGACGCGTCCGCATCGTCGACAACCCGTCAACTCCCGGCCAGCGATTCCTCCTGTCCTACGCCCACTGCAACGCCGCCACTGGCGAGGATGCCCGCGCCCTGTGGCGCACCGACGCCGAAGCCGCCCTCCTGCCCGCCGAGGACTTCTGGATCTTCGACTCCCGCCTCGTCGCCGTCCTCCGCTTCGACGGCCAGGACGTCCTCCACGACATCGAGGTCATCACCGAACCCGCCGAGGTTCTGCGCTACGTCCAAGTCCGCGTCGCCGCCACTGCCGCATTCCTGCCGCATCCCTGCCCTACGACACCTTCACCACCCGCCTCCGTACCGAATAGACGCCAGCACCGGTGAGCACGGACTACCAACAAGCACGCGAAACCCTCGGCACCCGCCTGCGAGAGCTGCTTCTGACCGCCGCCGGCGGTCCCGGCTCACCGGACCACAGCGCGCCCAACGCCTCGGCTGGCCTCGCTCGGAGATCTACAGACTCGAAGCCGGCCGCCCAACCGCCCGTCCCGACGACCTGACCGCCTGGGCCCACGCCACCGGACACCCCGAAACAACCGACGAACCCCTCGTCCGCCTCCGGAAGATCGGGCTTCCCTCCGAGTCCGGTCGTTGCGCGGCCCTGCTCTACATCTGCACCACGATGCCGGCGGGCGTCCTCGAACGGCTCTTCGGCATCAGCCCCGCCGCTGCCGACCGATGGTCAGCCGGAGCCGTCAGAACCACCTACACAGCCGAGGTGGCCCGCCGATCAGACGCCGGCGAAACTCTGGATCACTCCTGATGTCCTCAGCTGGTGCTGTCCTCGACGCCTCCTCGCAGGCCCCACTCATCCAAGCCGGAATAGATCAACGCGGTGCGGCCCTGCGGAAAGGAGAGGGCCTCGGCCTCACCTGTGTAGACTGCCACCAGCGAGTCGGCTCCTCGCCACCAGGTGTCGGCCAGCCCCATCACTTCGCGCACCGGCTCGAACCCGTCCAGCACGATGCCGTCGACATCGTCGCCGGTGACCTTGACGATCTGCTTCGCCCACATGGACGCGTGGCGGGTCAGCGCGAGCGACTCCACCCAGCCTTCGACGGTGGCATGGAGAGGCACCCACCGACCTGAGCGAATGCCGAACTCGCCAGACGGACCGATCCAGAACCCGTACGGGACCGCGCTCCTCTGCATCCCAGCCTCGAACCACCAACCTTCAGATTCAGAGCCTTCAGGGGAGTCTGCTTCGAGGTACCTCGGGCCGCCGTCGTACCGAGATGCGGGTGGTAGGACCAGACCGCCCCAGCGCTCCTCATAAGACGTCGTTTCACTTGGTGAGTCGTCGATAGACGAGGGAGTGTTCCGGCTTGCGTTCATAGCGGCAGTGGAGCTGATGGCAGCCAGCAGTGCCGTACCTCAACGGTGAACCTCGACATCTGTCATTCAGCGAAGTCGCCGCTCGCACTGCCACCATCGACGAAGGCAATCTATGGCCGGGTTGAAACTCCCTGGCCGCAGCCCTGCGTCGCCATTTACGCTCCGCCCATGCGCAGCGTCTACGTGTTCCCCGCTGGAGAGTCGACCGCGACAGCCGCACGGCTTGACCGGCTGATGCCCGGCAAGAACGGATACTGGACGGACGGGAAGCTCTACATCGACCTCGAGGATGAGCAGGACGGTCACCTGTTCGCCGGCTGGGATCCCGAGGACGTACGCCTGCTGGACTCCGCGCTCGACCATCGCCCGACCTGGGACCTGTTGGTCAGCGTCTCCAGCCACATCGACGGTACTGCTGAGATCCGCAACCTCCTGTCACACGTCCTCGAAGCTGGCGGCGTCGCCATCGACGACTACTCCGACCACTGCTGGACGCTCGAAGAGATCGACACCGAGTGCAAGATCGCTGGTCTGGGCTTCTTCGACTTCCGAACCCACGCCGCGCGGCACGGCCACCCGCCCTGGACCATCGCTCGCGCAAGTTCAGGAAGGCAGGTCTAGCCATGTTCGACCACGTCGTCGGGCTGCGGCCCGAGGAAGCGGCGCGATGGACCGCGCTCGTCGAGCAATGCCGGCCCGTCCTCGCGGGGGAAGGGATGGAAGCTGTTCAGGATCTGCTGGCTGAACGCGGCATGAGCATCATCCAGTCGATCGCGATCACTCGCGCATTGCTCGGTTGGCAAGAGACGTCTCTGCGTATCGCCATCGACATCGTGACCACGAGCTCCTCTCGCACAGCCGTCAGCGACGCCGACTAGAACGTCACTTGGTGAGTCGTCGGTAGTTGATGAGGCTGGTCGCGATGGCGGTGAAGGCGAGGAAGTGTTCCGGCTTGCGTTCGTAGCGGCGGTGGAGTCGGCGGCAGCCGGCGAGCCAGGACATGGTGCGTTCGATGACCCATCGGTGGCGTCCGAGTCACTGTGAGGTCTCAATGCCCCGGCGGGCGATCCGTGGCGTGATGCCGCGAGAGCGGAGCCATCGCCGCAGGTGAGGGTAGTCATAGCCCTTGTCCCCGTGGAGCTTGTCGGGCCGTCTGCGGCGAGGTCCGCGGCGGCTGCGGATCGGCGGTATTGACGCGACGAGCGGCTGGAGGGCGACACTGTCGTGAGTGTTGGCCGCGGAGATGGCGACCGCGACCGGCAGGCCGGACCGGTCGGTGACGAGATGGATCTTCGATCCGTTCTTGCCGCGATCGGTCGGATTCGGTCCGGTCAACAGCCCCCTTTGAGGGCCCGGACGCTCACCGAGTCGACGGCGAAACGCGACCAGTCCAGGTCCCCCTGGGCCCCGAGCTCATCCAGGATGACCCGGTGAAGGCGGACCCAGACCCGCTCCTTGCTCCAGCGGGCGAAACGTCGGTAGACCGTCGGCCAGGCCGGGCCGAACAACGGCGGCACCTGCCGCCACGTGCAGCCCGACGTGGCCACGAACGCGATCGCGGCCAGACACTCACGATCCCCGGCCCGTCGGCGGCCACCTCCTTGCGGGCGTATCACCACCGCCTCCGGCACCACCCTGCGGAACAACTCCCACAACTCATCGGGCACCAACCGCTCGGCAAGACTCGTCATGCCCAGCACAACGAACTGAACCGCCAAAGGAAACGACGTCTAAGAGGTCCTAACAGAAGCTGTTGATCATGTGACTGTCTGCTTGGTTGCTCGTTGGTCTCTTCGTGGCGAAGAGGAACTCCCGGCCGTGGATCGTGTCGGATGAACTGTGGTCGCTGGTCGAGCCGTTGTTGCCCCTCCCGGCGCCGAAGCTGGTGTCGGGGCGGCCGCGGGTTCCTGACCGGCAGGCTCTGTGCGGGATCCTGTTCGTGCTGCACACCGGCATCCAGTGGGAGTACCTGCCCCAGGAGCTTGGCTTTGGCTCCGGCATGACGTGCTGGCGACGCCTGGCGACCTGGAACGAGGCCGGCGTGTGGGACCAGCTGCACCTGGTCCTGCTCAAGAAGCTACGCTCGGCCAAGCAGCTGGACTGGTCTCGGGCGGTGATCGACTCCAGCCACGTCCGGGCCGCTCGACGCGGCCCAAAAGCGGACCCAGCCCGGTCGACCGAGCGCGTCCGGGCAGCAAGCACCACGTCCTCGTCGACGGACAGGGCATCCCGCTCGCCGTGTCGCTGACCGGCGGAAACCGCAACGACGTCACCCAGCT
>NZ_JBHTST010000167.1:0-16360 GCF_042794995.1 Streptomyces sp. NPDC056503 | reverse complement strand
GCGGGGCCCCTCGGCCGGGGCCCCGCGCCTGTCCCGTGGTCGTGCGGGTCACTCCAGGGGAGGCATCTCGCCGACCGTCGTCCGGACGTCGATGACCGCGAAGGCGGCGCCCTGGGGGTCGAGGATCGCGGCGAAGCGGCCGAAGGGGCTGTCCATGGGGCCGAAGAGCTTGCGGCCGCCGAGGCGTTCGGCGGCGTTGACGGCCAGGTCGCAGTTGTCGACGGCGAAGTAGACCTGGATGTAGCCGGGGACCTCCGGGGGGAAGTCCCCGGCGGGCATCCGCATGCGGCCGAGGAGCGGGTCGGCGCCGAGGTCGAAGACCTTGTAGTCGATGTCCTCGCCGGTCATCTTCTTGGTGTCGTAGCCGAAGACGCTGGTGAAGAAGGGGTCGGACTTCTCGGGCTCGCGGGTGAAGACCTCGGCCCAGACGTAGGAGCCGGTCTCCCCTTCGAGCTCGAAGCCCTCGTGGACGCCGGCCTGCCAGAGGCCGAAGACCACGCCCGACGGGTCGTGGGCGATGCACATCGAGCCGAAGTCGCCCACGCGCATCGGCTCCATCAGCACCGTGCCGCCCGCCGCCCGGATCCTCTCCGCCGTGGCGGCGACGTCGTCCGAGGCGAAGTAGAGGCACCAGGCGGACTGCGGCGGGGTGTCGCCGCCGGGCATCGGCGGGACGACGGCGGCGACCGCCTTTCCGTTCTTGTACGCCTGGGTGTAGTTGCCGAACTCCGTGGACTCCTCGCCGAAGGTCCAGCCCAGCACGTCGGCGTAGAAGGTCTTGGCGGCCTTGGCGTCGGTGAACATCGCGTCGGTCCAGACCGGGGTGCCTTCAGGTCGTACGGCCATGACGAGACTCTCGCTTCCGATCGATGGCTTCCTGCGTGTTTTGTCGCCTCTGCTCACGCTAGTCACGACCGGCTCGGCCCGCGCGGTGGCGCGCGGGCCGGGTCAGCGCGGCAGGCGGCTGAGGCCGTAGCGGTGGAACGGGGCCCGGGGCACGGCCAGGTCCGGGCGCCAGGCCGCGAGGACCTGCGCGGAGGGCAGGAAGAGGGCCCGGGGCAGCTCGTCGGGGGAGGTCCAGCGCCAGCACTCGATCTTCGCGGGCTCGGCCACGGCGGGGGTGCCCGTGAAGGACCGCACCACGGTCGCCGCCGTCAGCCGGGTCAGCTCCGAGGAGGTCACCGTGTCGAGGAGCAGGCCGATGACCTCGACGTCGGCGGGGGCGGTGAGGAGCGTGGTCTCCTCGGAGAGCTCGCGGGCCGCGGCCTCCTCGATCGACTCGCCGGGTTCGACCCCGCCGCCCGGAAGCTCCCAGACCCCCGAGCGGTCCAGGCCGAGCAGGACCCGGCCGTGCGCGTCCAGGACGACGATGCCGGCGCCCAGGGCCGCGCCGGGGGTCGGCGGGCGGGTGTTGCGGGAGGCGGCGGCGGGATCGGGGGCGTACAGGTCGGGCGTCATGCGTCCTGTCTACCAGTCGCGGCCGACACGCGGTCCCCGGCCGCGGGCGGGACGACGGCCACCGGGCAGGCGGCGTGGTGGAGCACGGCGTGCGCCACCGAGCCCACCAGGAGTTCCGCGATGCGGTGCCGGTGGTGCCGGCCCACGACGAGCAGCGCCGCGTCGGCGGAGGCGTCCACGAGGAGGCCGGCGGCGTCGCCCGGTGCCACGGTGGGGACCAGCTCCACGGCGGGGTGGCGCGCGGCGAAGGGGCGCAGCCGGGTCTCCTGTTCCCGCCGGGCCTCGGCCAGGAGCTCCTCGGTGTCGTCGGCGAGGGGCAGTGGCGGCGGCATCTGGAAGGCGGGGGAGGGGGCGGCGACCAGGGTGGACGGGTTCGGCGGGAGGCGGAGCGCGGTCACGGCCTCCAGCGGTACGCGGCGGAGCGCGGCCGACTCGAAGGCGAAGCCGATCACCTCGTCCGGGGTCTCCTCCGGATGCAGGCCCAGCAGGACGCGCCCGGCGCCCGGGCCGCTGTCCAGGGAGGCGGTCCTGGCCTCGTGCGGGACCACCACCAGCGGGCAGGGGGCGCGGGCGGCCAGCGTCCGGCCGGTGGAACCGAGGAGGAGGCTGGCGAAACCGCCGTGGCCGCGTGAGCCCGTCACCAGGAGCCGGGCGCCCCGGGCCGCCTCCGGCAGGACGTCGGCGACGGTGCCGTCCAGGGACGCGTACCGTACGGGGACCGCGTGCCCCCGCTCCTCGACGACGGTCCTGACCGCGTCCAGGACCGTGTCCGGCAGCGCCGGCTCGGTGCCCAGCGAGGCGATCCGGGCCGCGCCCAGCTGGAGGGCCTCGGAGCGGACGTGGGCCACGACGAGCGGGGCGTCCAGGAGCTCCGCCGCGCCCAGCGCCCACGACAGGGCGCGCAGACTGTGCTCGGAGCCGTCCACGGCGGCGACGACGGGCGGATCGCTCTCCATGTTCATGGGGGAATGCCTCCCTCGTCCGGCGCCGCGCCACGCCGGTGGGTCAGCCGCGGATCAGGCGCTCTGCTCGCGGGCGGCGCGCTCGGCCTCGCGCTGGGCGTTGCGCTCCTTGATGCGGACGGTCTCCTTGCGGACGTCGGCCTGGGTGGCGCGCTCCTTGACCAGCCACTCCGGGGCCTCGGCCTTCAGGGCCTCGATCTGCTCGGTGGTGAGGGCGTCGGCGATCCCGCCGCGGGCCAGGCCGGAGATGGAGATGCCCAGCTTGGAGGCGACCACGGGGCGCGGGTGCGGGCCGTTCTGGCGGAGTTCCCGCAGCCAGGCCGGCGGGTTCGCCTGGAGCTCGTTCAGCTCGGCGCGCGAGACGACGCCCTCCTGGAAATCGGCGGGGGTGGCCTCAAGGTACACACCCAGCTTCTTGGCCGCGGTGGCCGGCTTCATCGTCTGGGAGTTCTGGTGCGACGTCATGGGGTCAAGGGTATCGAGGACGCGGAGCTCCTCCGACCACGGTCGCCCTCCTACCTGCGCGGACGGCCTGTGCGGAGGGGACCGCCCGGACCGGTCCGGGGCCGCGCTGCGGGTAATCTTGCGGGGTGACAGACTCCCCGCTCGTCCCCGCCCCCGACGCCACGGCCTTCCGGCTCGCCTTCGTGCCCGGTGTGACGCCCTCGAAGTGGGTGCGGACCTGGGAGCAGCGGTTGCCCGACGTACCGCTCACGCTCGTGCAGGTCACGCCCGGTGAGGCCTTCGAGGTGCTGCGGGAGGGCGGTGCGGACGCCGCGCTGCTGCGGCTGCCGGTCGACGGCGAGGATCTGAGCGCGATCCCGCTGTACGAGGAGACCAGCGTGGTGGTCGTGCCCAAGGACCACCACTTCGCCGCCGCCGAGGAGCTGGCCCCGGAGGACCTGGCCGAGGAGCTGGTGCTGCACCCGCTCGACGACACGATCGGCTGGGAGGCGGGGCCGCCCGGGATGCCGGCGTTCCAGCGGCCGGAGACGACGGCCGACGCGGTCGAGCTGGTCGCCGCCGGGGTGGGTGTGCTGGTCGTCCCGCAGTCGCTGGCCCGGCTGCACCACCGCAAGGACCTCACGTACCGCGTGATCTCCGGGGTGCCGCAGTCGCGGGTGGCGCTGTCCTGGTTGAAGTCCGAGGAGGCCCCCGACCTGGTGGAGGAGTTCATCGGGATCGTCCGGGGCCGGACCGTGAACAGCACCCGGGGCCGGCGCGCGGAGGCCCAGAAGGGCCAGAAGACGGCGCAGAAGCCGACGAGGAAGGCCACGGGGGCGAAGCCGGCGCGGCCGGGGAAGCCCGCCAAGGGCAAGGGCGGCGCCGCGGGGCGCGGCGGGAAGCCCCGCCGCGGCCGCTGAGTGAGGCCCTCGGCATACTCCTCCTGATGATCAGGCGCCCACCACGGTGGGCGGTGAGGAAGAGGAGAAGCCTTTGGCCGCCAGTTTCAGGACCGTCGTCGAGGTGGCGCCCGCCCATCTCGACGAGGCCCGGTCGATCGACCGGGTCTTCCAGGAGGCGATCGCCCCCGCCACCGTCAACTTCGACTTCGAGGCCATCCACCGGGCGGCCGCGGCCGTGCCGGACAGCACCATCGTCCGGATGGTGCGGGGCTGGGGGCTCAGGGAGCACGCCCCGCTGCTCGTCATGGTGCTCTCGCTGAAGGAGGCCGTCCGGCAGGCGCTGCCGGCCGAGTGCGCGGAGGCGGGCTTCTGGGAGACCGTGGAGCGGGAGCTGGTCGCCGCGTTCACGGGGCTCGGCGAGCAGCTGGGGCAGCCCGGGCTGTCCTTCTACGAGGAGTCCGAGCAGCGCACCCGCTACTACCGTGACCTGTTCTTCGCGCTCCAGGAGGAGGGTTCGGGCGAGGCGCTGCACGCGCTCGCGTTCTGTGTGGACGTGACCGTGGAGCTGCCGAAGGAGCAGGTGCTCGGGCTCCGTCTGACGGACTCGGCGCCGTTCGCCGTCGGGTTGAACGCGATCGTGCTGCGGCGTCCGCTTCCCGTCGCGGCCTGATCCACCCGCTCGCGCCGGCCCGCCGTCCCGGGCCGGATCCTCAGTGGGGCCACGGGCCGTAGTTGTCGCCGGTGCGGCCGTTCCCGTTCCCGTTGCCGTTGGTGCCGTTGCGCCGGGCGACGAGGGGCACCATGAACCAGCAGAGCGCCAGCCACAGGGCCATCACGGCGACCAGCACCAGCGCGATGCCGTCGTCCAGCACCATCCGCGTGATCAGCAGGAACGTCGACACCATCGTCAGGTAGAGCAGCACCAGGCCGACCAGCGTCAGGCGGGCCGCCCAGTTCACCGTCTCCGGTTTGAGCCGGCGCCCGGCGACCAGCCGGTGCACCGCCACCGGTGCGACGAGCGCCCCGGTGGTCGCCGCTCCCAGACAGAACGTGACCACGTAGATCATCCGGTCCGTGGTGCCCAGCTCCGTGAAACGCGGCTGGAAGACGACGGCGACGAGGAAGCCGAAGAGGATCTGGGTGCCTGTCTGGGCGACCCGCAGTTCCTGGAGGAGCTCGTTCCAACGGCGGTCCGCGCGCTGCGCGGGACTCTCCCCGCGCCCGTCGTCGTGGCGCTCGCCGTTTCCGGGGGTCATACGGGGCGAGTGCCCCCGAGCCCGTCCCGTATGCCCTGAGCGGGGTGCGCCTCCTCCGTGCGCACCCGCCCGGGTCAGCCCACCGGTCCGCGCAGTCGGCCGCGGCGGGCCGCCGCGACCAGCTCGGGGACGGTCGCGAGCTTGACGCGCGGCCGGCCCGTCGCGGCGCCCCGGGCCCGTTCGGCCCGGTCGATGGCGGCGAGGCCGCGGGCGTCGACCAGCCGGGGGGTGCGGTCGCGGGCGAGCCGGGCGAAGGCCTTCGCCGAGCCGGCGGGCCGGGGGAGCCGGCCGTCGACGGCGTCGGCGAGCAGGCTGCCTATGGTCTCGGCGGAGCAGGCGCGGTTGGCGCCGATGCCGCCCGAGGGGCCGCGCTTGATCCAGCCGACGACGTAGGTCCCGGTCATGCCGTCGACGCGGCCGGCGGTGTGCGGGACGGTGCCGGTGGCCTCGTCGAAGGGGAGCCCGGCGAGCGGGACGCCCCGGTAGCCGATGGCCCGGACGAGGAGGCCGGCCGGGATGTCTACGGGGCCGTCGGCGCCGTCGGCGCGGACCGCGCGGACCGCCTCCCGGCCGAGGGCCTCCTCGGGCGCCGAGTGGAAGCGGAGGACGATCCGGCGGCGGTCGGTGTCGGGTCCGCGGGTCCAGTCGACGGTCTCGCGGGTCGTGTGCCGGAGGAGGGCGGCCTTGTCGCCGGCGGGTGCGCCGTCGATGGCCGCGGCGATCCGGGGGTCGTGGGCGTCGACGACGAGGTCGACGCCGGGGAGGTGGTCGAGGGCGAGGAGTTCGGAGGCGGTGTACGCGGCGTCCTCGGGGCCGCGCCGGCCGAGCAGCACCACCTCGCGGACCCGCGAGCCGCGCAGGGCGTCGAGGGCGTGGTCGGCGATGTCGGTGCCGGCGAGGGCGGCGGGGTCGGAGACGAGGATGCGGGCCACGTCGAGGGCGACGTTGCCGGTGCCGACGACCACGACCCGTTCGGCCGTGCCGAGGGCGACGGCTTCGGGGGCGGTCTCCGGGTGGGCGTTGTACCAGGAGACGAGGGAGGTCGCGGAGAGGCTGCCGGGCAGCTCCTCGCCGGGGATGCCGAGGCGGCGGTCGGACGGGGCGCCGACGGCGTACACGACCGCGTCGTGGTGGGCGGCCAGCTCCTCGGGGGTGACGTCCTTGCCGATCTCGACGCCGAGGCGGACGGTGGTCCGGGGGTGGGTGTGGAAGCGGGCGAGGCTGTCGCCGGCGCCCTTGGTGCCCGGGTGGTCGGGGGCCACGCCGTAGCGGACGAGGCCGCCGGCGACCGGGAGCCGGTCGATGAGGGTGACCTCGGCGTTGGTGTGCAGGAGCAGGTCCTCGGCGGCGTACATGCCGGCGGGTCCGGTGCCGACGACGGCGACCCGGATCGGGGCGAAGTCGGAGGGCAGCGAACGGCCGAAGGAGGGCTCGCCCCAGGGGTGGAAGGTGGGGGAGGCGAGGACGGGGGCGGGTTCGCGGCCCTCGAAGTGGGCGGCGTTGATCGCCTCGTACCGCTTCAGGGGGCCGGTGAGCCGGTCGACCGGGAAGATCGCGTCGACCGGGCAGGCGTCGGCGCAGGCGCCGCAGTCGATGCAGCTCTTCGGGTCGACGTAGAGCATCTCGGTGGTGCCGAAGTCCGGCTCCTCGGGCGTCGGGTGGATGCAGTTGACCGGGCAGACGGCGACGCAGGTCGCGTCGTTGCAGCAGGTCTGGGTGATGGCGTAGGTCATGGCGGCGGCTCGGCTCGGCTCGTCGGTGTCGGACGCGGGGTCAGAGGAGGTGGGCGCGCTGGTAGAAGCGGACGGCCGGCCGGGTCAGCATGCCGACGTCGCCGAGGAACTCCATGAGGCCGGAGCAGCTGGCGCGCAGTCGGGCCTTGTAGTGCTCGTTGGCGGCGGCCTCCCGGCGGGCGCGCTCGGGGTCGAGGCCGGCCCGGACGTACACCTCGGGGTTCACCAGGCTGGTGATGATGTAGTACGCGGCGATGGCGACGATCAGGGCCTGGAGGTGGCGGCGGGCGCGGCTCGCGCCGGCGAGCTTGCGGCGGGTCTCGTCCCGGGCGAACTTCATGTGCCGGGATTCCTCGACGACGTGGATGTTGTTGATGGTGCGCACGAAGGGGACCACCCGCTCGTCGCGCATCCAGTCGCGCTGCATGACGTCGAGGACCTCCTCGGCGACGAGGATGCCGGCGTAGGCGGCCTCGCCGAAGCCGACGGTCTTCATGACCCGGCCGAGCTCCATGACGGCCCGCTTGGGGCGGTAGGCGGGGGCGCCGAGCTTCTGGGAGCCGCGGGCGAACATGATCGAGTGGCGGCACTCGTCGGCGATCTCGGTGAGCGCCCACTGGAAGCGGGGGTCGGTGTGGTCGGTGCGGTAGATGTCCCGGAGCACCAGCTGCTGGAGGATCATCTCGAACCAGATGCCGGTGGAGGCGACGGAGGCGGACTCCTGGCGGGTCAGCTCCTTCTGCTGCTCCTCGGTCATCTCGTTCCAGTAGGCGGTGCCGTAGAGGCTGTTCCACTCGGGGCTCTGGCCGTGGAAGTCCTTGTCGAGGGGGGTGTCCCAGTCGACCTCGACGGCGGGGTCGTAGCTGAGCTTGGCGGCAGACCGGAGGAGCCGCTCGGCGACGTCGTCCTGGTCGTGGTTGTCCGGGCGCACGGTGCTGCTGGCCATCGTTGCGACTCCTTGGGTCACGCGGTCGGCTCGTGATCGGTCCGTCGCTTGTTAGACATCGCGTCTAGCAAGCTTGTTAGACGGAACGTATAGCAAGGGTGTCGCGCGGGCTACCCCCCGGTACGGACTTTCTCCTCCGCGTCTCCCCGCGGGCACGCGAAGGGGGCCGGAGCGCAGTCGCTCCGGCCCCCGGGGGGATCGCGGGGATCAGAAGGTCAGGTTCCAGGCGTCGATCTTGCCGGTGTCCGCGCTCGCGTTGTCGTTGACGCGGAGCTTCCAGACGCCGTTCGCGACCTCGGAGGAGGCGTTGACGGTGTAGGTCTGGACGATGTTGTCGGTGCCGCTGCCGGTCCGGTTGTGCACGGTGTAGACCGAGCCGTCGGGGGCGACCAGGTCGACCTTGAGGTCACCGATGTAGGTGTGCTTGATGTCCACGCCCACCTTGAGGGTGGCCGGCGCGTTGCCGGTGACGCCGCTGACGGTGATCGAGCTCTCGACGGTGGCGTTGTCGGAGACCGTCACGTCGGTGAGGTTCTCGAAGTACTTGCCGGGCGGCGGGGTCGAGCCGCCGACCGCCTTGAGCGCGTCCACGCGGCCCTCGCCGAAGAAGCTGTTCTTCGCCGTGGTGCCGGTGCAGCGGGCGTCCGACGGGCAGGCCAGGTCGGTCGCGTGCTCGCCGAGCTTGGCCCGGAGGTCCGCCGGGGTGTACGCCGGGTTGGCGCTGGCCAGCAGCGCGGCGACGCCCGCCACGTGCGGGGAGGCCATCGAGGTGCCGCTCAGCGAGGAGTACTTGCCGCCGGGGACCGTGCTGTAGACGGACTCGCCGGGCGCCGAGACCTCGATGACGTCGCGGCCGAAGTTGGAGAAGGACGCCTTGGACGTGCCGCTGGTGCCGTTGGCGGCGACCGTGACCACGCCCGGCAGCTCGGCCGGGATGTCGAGGCAGTCGTTGGTGATGGTCCGGGTCACCGGCGTCGAGTCGTTGGGGCTCGACGAGTCGGTGGTCTTGTTGGCCAGGTCGACGTTGGAGTTGCCGGCCGCCGCGACCTGGAGCGAGCCCTTGCCCTCGGCGTAGGCCTGGGCGCGGCCCACGCCCTCCAGGATGGCCGCCTGGTCCAGGTTGTTCGGGCAGTTGAACTGCCACGGGTCCGTGTAGTAGCTGTTGTTGGTGACCTTGAAGCCGTGGTCACCGGACCACACGAGGCCGCAGATGGTGTTCTCGGCGAAGAAGAGGGTGCTGCCGGGCTCGGCGATGCGCACCGAGGAGATCTTCACGCCCGGCGCGACGCCGATGGCGCCCTTGCCGTTCTTGGCCGCCGCGACCGTGCCGGCCACGTGGGTGCCGTGCTGGTCGACGTCGCGCCAGGCGCCGGCGCGGGTGTCCGCCTTGCCGTAGGCGCAGGAGACCGAGTCGGCGGCGTTGAAGTTCGGCGCCAGGTCCTGGTGCTGGTCGTCGACGCCGGTGTCGAGGATGCCGACCTTGACCGAGGCGGAGCCCGGGTTGACGGCCCAGGCCTGGTCGGCCTTGATCTGCGTCATGTCCGAACGGACGGGCTCCGTCGTCGGGGCCGCGGACTGCGCCGGGTTGGCCGGGAGGGTCGGGTTGTACGCGTCGGCCGGGACGTCCGAGGTGCGCGTCGCGCCGACCTTCTGCACGCCGGCGACGCCACGCAGGGTGGTGGCGAAGGAGGCGGAGGTCGAGTGGGCGACGATCACGCCGATCGCGTCGTACGCGGCGAAGACCGAACCGCCGTTCGCCGTGACGGCGGAGCGCACCGCGGTGGTGTCACCGGGGGTGGTGATCACCAGGTAGGCGCGGGTGCCGGCGGCCCAGGCGGCGGGCGCCGCGGGCGCCTGCTGCGCGGCCCGGGCGCTCGCGGTGAACGCCGTGAGCGGCTCGTTGTCGAGCGGGGCGGCCTGGGCGAGCGAGACCGGGCCCGCGAGCGCCAGGGTCGTGCCGAGGGCGGTCGCCGCGAGTCTCATCCGGCCGGATATGTGGGAAAACAATGCGTCCTCCGATGGCCCGGTGGCGCGGGTGGCGCCGGCCGGGCCCTGTGATGTGTGGGGTGGACGCAAGATCCCAGACGGGCGGGGGCGGAGGGAAGCCTTCTGTCCGACAAGCCCGTTCGTGTAACAGAATCTTGACTTGAACATGTCGAAGAGGGGGCGGATTTCCTTCTCCGCCCCCTCTTCGCGGGATCACTTCAGGTACGGGCCCGCCGTGCCGATCTTTCCGGGACCGTTCAGGACGTACACCCGGAGGTTGCCCTTGCCGGGCGCGCCGACCGTGAGGCTGCCGTTGGAGACCGTCCTGACGTCACCGGTGACGGCGTCGGTGTAGGTGCCGTTGGGGATGCCGTTGTACGTGGCGCCGCCCGAGACGGTGACGAGGGCGAAGCTGTCCGTGGAGCCGCTGGTGTACCGGCGCTTGAACGCCATGCCGCCCGAGATGCCCTCGGTCGAGTACTGGCCCATCTGGAGCGCGGGGATCGCCCGGCGGATCTCGTTGAGCCGCTGGACGTGCTTGACCAGGGGCTGCTGGAGGGTGGTCGCGACCTGCCCGCTCGCCCCGGAGACCTTCGAGAAGTCGGAGGCGGTGACGGTGCCGGCGACGTGGTCGCCGTAGTAGGCGCGGCCGGTGGTCGCCAGCGGGCAGGTGGGCCCGCAGTCGATCTTCTGGCCCTTCTGGAACTCGATCTCGGAGCCGTAGTACAGCGTCGGGATGCCGCGGAAGGTCCACATCAGCGACATGTTCTCGGCCCAGGCGTCGGTGCCGCCGGTGTACCGCTCGGAGGACTTGTTCGGTCCGTAGTCGTGGCTGTCGACGTAGACGACGTTGTAGGTGGCGTCGTTGTAACTGTCGTCCGAGTCCTTGCCGTTGGAGAAGGCGTTGTAGGCGTCACCGAAGTTCATGTGCATGCGCATGTCGATGACGTTCATGCCGGAGAAGCGGCTGTGGTCGGGCGCGTGGTAGCTGTTGCCGTTCAGGAAGGCGTTGGTGGAGGTGGGCTGGTTGCCCGTGCCCTGCTGCTGCTCGTAGTCGTACATCTCCAGCGCCGCCTTGGTGTCGTCGGCGTCGTACTCCTTGCGCTCCTTCCACGTGAAGAACTGGGCGGAGTGGTTCACCGAGCCCCGGTTCCACTTGTCGTTGACGAAGGCCGCGACCTCGCCGAAGACGAAGAAGTTCTTCGCCGCCTCGGCGCCGTGCCGCTGGGTGACCCGCTCCTGGATCGCGGGAAGGAAGCGGCGGTTCCAGGTGGTGCGCGGGATGTGCACCGCGGTGTCGACGCGGAAGCCGTCGACGCCCATGTCGATGTACTTGTCGTACGCGCCGATCAGGTAGTTCTGGACGGTCGGGTTCTCGGTGTTGAAGTCGGCGAGGTCCTCGTGCAGCCAGCAGGAACGGGAGTCCTCGCCCTCCCAGTTGCCGATCCAGCACTGGTGGTAGAGCGCCTTCGGGAACATGCCCGACGTGGGGCTCGGCCACTGGCAGTTGTAGACCGTGTACCCCTCGGCGCTCTTGCCGCCGGTCGGCTTGCCCCAGTTGACGCAGGTGTTGCCGGCCGGTTCGGCCGTCGACCACAGGTCGCCGTTGTAGTACGACTTGCCGGTCTTGGTGTCGATGGTCAGGCCGTCGTACTCGAAGCCGGGCTGCTTCTCGTCGTAGTACCAGCTCCACTGGGCGTCCCGGACGCCGTACACGGTGGGCGTGAACAGGCCCTTGGCGCCCCAGCGGGAGGAGTGGTTGTAGACGACGTCCTGGTAGATCTTCATGCCCTTGGCGTGGGCGGCGTCGATGAGGTCCTGGTAGGAGGCGCCGGCCGACTCCAGGCGCGGATCGACCTTGTAGAAGTCGTAGCCGTGGTAGCCGTGGTAGTCGTAGTCCGAGCGGTTGAGCACCACCGGGGTGACCCAGACGGCGGAGAAGCCGAGGCCCTTGATGTAGTCGAGCTTCTGGACCAGGCCCTTGAAGTCGCCCCGGAACATGGGGTCGTCGTTGGCCGCGTTCCCCGACTTCACGTGCTGGCTGCCGCCCCGGTTGTTGGAGGCGTCGCCGTCGTAGAAGCGGGCGGTGAGGACGAAGTAGATCGGGTCCTTGCGCGGGTCGGTGCCGAGCGGCTTGCCGTTCGCCGGCGCGGTGGGCTTGTCGCCGGTGGTGGCGGTGGCGGGCGCCGAGGCGGCCGAGACGTTCCCGGCGGCGTCGACCGCCTTCACCGTGTAGGTGTACGCGGTGCGTTCGGCCAGGTTCGTGTCCGAGAAGACCGTCGAGCCGACGTCGGTGACGACCGTGCCGGTGGTGCCGCCGGTGCGGGTGACCTGGTACTTGGTCACGCCCCGGTCGTCGGTGGCCGCGTTCCAGGCCAGCAGCACGGAGACGCCGTCGGCGGTCGCGGTGACGCCGGCCGGTGCGGTGGGCGCCTGGGTGTCGGGCGGGGTCGCGGCGCAGGGGTCGGTGGCGTTCGCGGTCACCACCCGGTCGCGGACGGTGGAGGTGCCGGTGCCGATGGCGTAGTCGGTGCCGCCGTTGTTGTCCCACACGCCGTTGCCGTTGTTGAAGGCGGCCTTGAGGGAGGTGGCGGTGCCGAGGTCCAGCTCCCGCTTCCACCAGCCGGTGCAGGCCGCCGTCATGCCGAGGCCGGGCGCGGTCGTCCACGCGCCGCCGGCCGGCTGGTAGTGGACGTTCACCGTCGACCAGCCGAGGGAGGCCGAGGAGTAGTACACCGTCGCCTTGTTGGAGGCCGGCGGCGGGGTGTCGGCGCAGGGGTCGGAGTGGGCGACGACGCCGTCCTTCACCGTGATGTTCCCGGTGCCGAGGGCGTAGTTGCGGCCGCCGTTGTTGTCCCAGGTGCCGGTGCCGTTGTTGAAGGTCGCCTGGAGCCCGGCGGCGGAGCCGAGGCTGACGGTCTTCTTCACCCAGTCCGTACAGGCGGGCTCCATCGCGGTGCCGGGGACGGTGGTCCAGGTGCCGCCGTCGGGCGCGTAATGGAGGTTGTAGGCCGACCAGTTCTTGGTCTTGGTCCAGTAGTGGACCGTCGCCGTGTTCTCGGCGGCGGCCGCCGCCGGGGCGGCGTCGAGACGGGTGGCCGTGGAGGCGGCGGTGCCGGGCGGCGCGGCCACCAGGCCGATGAGGCCGGCCGCGACACCGAGCAGCGCGAGAGCGCGCCGGCGCGGCCGTATGCGGGTGGGGGTCATGCGGATCTCCAGACGGGGGCGCGCCGGGGCAGGAGGCCGGTGGAGCGGCGGGGATGGGCCTCTTGGAAGCGCGTGCGGAAACTTGCGGAAAGTTCTTGCGTCGGCGGGAAGTTACCCCTGTGCGGCGCGCGCGTAAAGAGTCCGCGTCGAAGCGGTTCGCATCGCGGGACGGGGCCCGTGCTTCGGCGCGCGGGACTTCGTCCGGGTTCCGGGACGCGGCGTTCGTGTATCGGGTCGTGCGGGTGCCGGTCGGGTGCCGGTCGGGTGCCGGACCGTGCGGGGCGTCGGTCGTACGGGACTTCGGTCGTACGGGACTTCGGTCGTGGGCCGGGTCGCGGGGCTCAGTCCCGTTTCAGGTGGGGCGCCAGCAGGGTGCGCCAGGACGAGTCGATGCGCCGGTACTCCGCCGGGCAGAGCGCGGCGCGGTCGCGGGGCAGCACCCCGTCCGGGTTGTCCTCCGCGTCCACCGCGTCGGCGAACCGTTCCGGATCGGAGCCGTACAGCCAGCAGGCCCAGTTGAAGAAGCGCTGCCCGTCCATGGAGTGGATGTCGGAGTACGCCGCCACGCCGGGGTCGCCGCCCTCGGAGGCCTCCCAGATCGCGCCCCAGGCGTTGATGGTGGAGATCGCGTAGTCCGTGTGGCGCTCGTCGCCGGAGGCGAGGAGGAGGACGGCGAGCTGGTCGACGGCGTCCTCCTCGCGGCCGGTGACGGGCAGGTCGTAGAGGTCGACGAGGGCGTGGCCGAGCTCGTGGAAGAGGACGCCGTTCGAGAGCCCGACGACGTCCTCGTCGACGGCGGCCGTCCGCTCGGCCGGGGTGCCGTCGGTGTCGACGCGGGTGAAGACCCGCCGGGCGTCGGGCACGAAGCCGTAGCAGTAGGTGATCCGTCCGGTGGCCCTGTCCCAGTACGGGTTGGGGGCCTCGCAGCGCGCCGCGCGCAGCGGCACGTCGCGGGGGAGGGCGATCCGGGCGTCGGCGTAGGCGGCGGCGTCCTCCAGGACCCGGTGGTCGCGCAGGAAGGCGCGGGCGGTGCGTTCCTCGGGGGTCTTGGCCGCTTCGTACGTGACGACGAGCCGGCCCGTGCCCTGGGCGGGGCCCGTGGCGGGGGCCGTGGTGGGGGAGGAGGTCGCCGGGGTCGTCGCGCATCCGGCGAGGAGGGCCGCGGCCAGGGCGAGGGGCGGGGCGAGGCGCAGGGCGCGGTGGACGCGGGCGGCGGCGGGCATCGGCGGCACCTCGTCTCGTGGGCGTCCCTGCCGACGAGCCTGGCCGGAGCCGGTGCCGGGGGCGAGCCCTCCGCGCCGGACGGGTGAGGCGCGTGGGCCGGCGCGGCCGGGGCCGGCCGCGCCCGACGGGCGGGCCCTGGGGCCCTGGCCTCAGGTGCGGGGCCAGGGGCGGCCCTCCAGGCGCTCGATGTCCCGGTTGAACCGCTCCAGGAACTCGGCGAAGACGGTCACCTCCTCGGGGGACCAGTGCTCCATGATCCGTTCGAGGCCGCCGACGTTGAAGGAGCGGTCGGCCTCCAGCCGGCGCTCGCCCTCCTCGGTGATGCGGAACTTGCGCGCGATGCCGCCCTCCGGGTCCGGGATGCGCTCCACCACCCCGGACCGCAGCATCGCCGCCGTCTGCCGGTTGAGGGTGGAGGCGTCGAGCCCGAAGGCGTCCGTGAGCTGGCCGATGGACATGGGCCCGTGCATCCGGATCCGGGTGAGGAGCACGTACGCGCTGCGGTCGAGGCCGCCGGCGCCGACCCGGGTCCGCGGGGCGTGGAGGTGCGAGTGCCGGCTCAGCAGCATCGTCTCGAACTCGACGCGGTCGGTGGGCTTCTCCACGGGCTTGTCCATGGGGTCATTCTCCCCTGCGACGATTGGATGTGCATCATGCATAACTTGTGCATCATGCAATTTGTGTGCATGATGCACAAGCCTTCGCTTTCATGACACCCAGGGAGAGACCCGTGGACCGCGCCCAGACCGACGCACGCCCCGGAGGCGTCGTCGGCGTCCTCGCCTTCGCCGGCATCGTGGCGGCACTCATGCAGACCCTCGTGGTGCCGCTCATCGGCGACCTGCCGCGGCTCCTGCACGCCAGCGCCTCCGACGCCTCGTGGGTGATCACCGCCACCCTGCTCGCCGCCGCCGTCGCCACCCCCGTCGCCGGGCGCCTCGGCGACACCCTCGGCAAGCGGACCGTGCTGCTCGCCTCCACCGTCCCCCTGATCGTGGGCTCCGTCGTCTGCGCCCTCGCCGACTCCGTGATCCCGATGATCGTCGGCCGAGGCCTCCAGGGCCTCGGCATGGGCGTCGTCCCCGTCGGCATCAGCCTGCTCAGGGACGTCCTGCCGCCCGAGAAGCTCGGCGGCTCCATCGCCCTGATGAGCGCCTCCATGGGTGTCGGCGGCGCCCTCGGCCTGCCGTTCTCCGCGGCCGTCGCCGAGCACGCCAGCTGGCGGGTCCTCTTCTGGGTCGCCGCCGCCCTCAGCGCCGTCGTCGCCGTCCTCATCCACCGCCTGGTCCCGGCCGGCCGCCGCAACCCGAACCCCGGCCGCTTCGACCTGCCCGGCGCCCTCGGCCTCGGCGTCGGCCTCGTCTCCCTCCTCCTCGCCGTCTCCAAGGGCGCCACCTGGGGCTGGGGCAGCGCCACCACCCTCGGTCTCCTCGCCGCCGCCGCGGTCGTCCTGCTCGGCTGGGGGTTCTGGGAGCTGCGCACCCGTGACCCGCTCGTCGACCTGCGGGTCACCGCCCGCCCGGTCGTCCTGCTGACCAACCTCGCCTCGGTGCTCGTCGGCTTCTCCATGTACGCCCAGTCGCTGGTCGTCCCGCAGCTCCTCCAGCTCCCCGAGGCCACCGGCTACGGCCTGGGCCAGTCGATGATGGGGATGGGCCTCTGGATGGCCCCGGCGGGCCTCGCGATGATGGCGCTCGCCCCGCTCGGCGCCAAGCTGTCCGCCGCCCGCGGCCCCAAGGTCACCCTCTCCGTCGGCGCCCTCGTCATCTCGGTCGGCTACGCCTCCTCGCTCGCCCTCATGGGCTCCACCTGGGGCCTGCTCGCCGTCACCCTGATCTGCAACACCGGCGTCGGCCTGGCGTACGGGGCGATGCCCGCGCTCATCATGGGCTCCGTCCCCGCCGAGGAGACCGCCTCCGCCAACAGCTTCAACACCCTGATGCGGTCCATCGGCACCTCGGTCTCCGCCGCCGTCATCGGCGTCGTCCTCGCCCAGATGACCACCACCCTCGGCGGCCACACCCTGCCGTCCGAGGGCGGCTTCCGCGCCGCCATGCTCATCGGCGCGGGCGTCGCCCTCCTCGCCGCGATCGTCGCCGCCCTCATCCCGGCCCGGCACACCCCCGCCGCCGGCGCGCCCGCCGGGGCCCCCGCCCCGGAGACCGCCCGCGCCGCCTGAGCCCGGCGGCGAGCCGGTGAGCGGTACGGGTACGGGACCGCCGGTCCCGTACCCGTACCGCTC